>NZ_CDRQYH010000035.1:340-39731 GCF_977039595.1 Enterobacter sp. | reverse complement strand
GATCGGCAATGGCCTGCCGCTCCTCTTCCTTCATGTCCGCAAGCTGTTTAAAGACAATGCCCAGGCGGGGATTGTTACCCAGACGCGCCTGATTGCGCGCAAAGAAATCCCAGTAAAGGGCATTAAAGGGGCACGCCAGCTCCCCAGTGCGCTGGTTATGTTGATACCGGCACCCCTGACAGTAATTACTCATCTTATAAATATATGACGCGCTCGAGACGTAGGGTTTACTCGCCAGTAACCCGCCATCCCCAAACTGGCTCATGCCGAGGGTGTTGGGCAGCTCCACCCATTCAAAGGCATCAATATAGACCCCCAGATACCATTCATGAACCGCCTGCGGCGACAGGCCGCTGAGCAGGCTAAAGTTCCCGATGACCATCAGGCGCTGGATATGGTGGGCGTAAGCCTCGGTGAGCGACTGTCCAACGGCATGCGCCAGGCAGCGCATCTGCGTCCTGCCGGTCCAGAACCAGTCCGGCAGCGGAGCCTGCTGGTCTAAGGCATTCAGATCCCGATAGCCCGGCATCTGCGACCAGTAAATCCCACGCACGTACTCCCGCCAGCCGAGAACTTGCCGGATAAACCCTTCAACGGCAGGCAGCGGCGCGTGGGCCGAACGCCATGCCTGCTGGGCGGCTGCGACCACTTCCCGCGGATTAAGCATTTTGGTGTTTAGCGCGAATGAAATTAACGAGTGGAAAAGAAAAGGTTCCTCCGCGTGCATCGCGTCCTGCCAGGCGCCAAAATGGGGGAGCACGTGAGTGATAAATTCCTCCAGCCTGGCTTTGGCTTCCGAACGGTTAAGCGGCCAGCGAAAATTGTCGGCCTGCGGTTCGCCGAAGGTCTTTACCCCACAGCGTTGGATCTCCGCCCATAAGGCTGAATAATCGTGGCCGGGACGCGAGTCGCCCGGCGCGGGCGGCTCGCCGGACCAGCGCTTGCGGTTTTCAGCATCGAAGTTCCATTTCCCCCCTTCCGGATCGCCTTCAGAGGTTAACAGCACGCCGTGCTGACGACGCATTTCCCGGTAAAAGTATTCCATTCGCCAGCTTTTGCGTGACGCAAAGAACGCGCTGACCTGTTCCCGCACGGTGAAAAAATGCTCGCTGCTGACGCAGGCCGTTTCAACGGAGACCGTTTTCGCCCACGCCTGCAGCTGCGTATCAAGACGCCATTCGTCGGGCTCCTGCCATATCACCCTACCCGCGCCGTAATGCGCGACAAGCGCGTTGAGATTGTCTTCCAGCGCGCCGCGGTTTGAGCCGTCAGAGAGCCGGACATACCTCATCCGATGCCCCTTCTCCTTTAATGCAGAGGCAAACGCGCGCATGGCGGCGAAGATAGCGATAACTTTCTGGGCGTGATGAAGCACATAGGCGGTTTCTGCCCGGAGTTCCAGCATCACGTAAATGACGTTCGGACTGCAGGTATCAAACCAGCTGTGATGCGGATTAAGCTGATCGCCCAGGATCAGACGCAGCTCGGTCAACGGTGGCTCCTGCGGCAACGCTCGGAACAGTATTTAACCTCATTCCAGCATTTCGCCCATTTCTTGCGCCACGTCATGGGTCGCTGGCAGTGCACACACAGCCGACTGGGCAGGTCCTGCTTGTTACCTTTAAAATCGCTCATCTTTTCAATACCGTACTGATTTTTTCACTGAACCTGTGGATGAAGGCTACGACAGACTTCACAAAATGAAGGTGATGCCCGCAAACCGCTACCCACCGCTACGTACGAATGATAGTTTATTCAGGCTGGAATTGTCGCAGTGCGCGATTTTCTGGCATCTTAACCGAACCTGACTTTCCCATTTTTGTTCAAGTGACGAGTTTGCGAGCAAAGCGATGATAAAGTGGCCCTGGAAAACGAATGAAGCTGGCCGGGATATGGCGCTGCCATGGAATGACGCGCTGACAATCCCTGTTCTGGCTAATCTTAAGCCGGATGAGCAGTCGAAACTGGTTCAGCTTGCGGATCGTTTTTTACAGCAAAAACGCCTGGTTCCACTGCAGGGTTTCGAGCTCGATCCGCTTAAAAACGCCCGCATCGCCCTGCTATTCTGTCTGCCGGTGCTTGAGCTCGGCATTGAGTGGCTGGACGGTTTCCACGAAGTGCTAATCTATCCCGCTCCCTTCGTAGTGGATGACGAATGGCAGGACGATATCGGGCTGGTGCACAACCAGCGCGTGGTGCAGTCCGGACAAAGCTGGCAGCAGGGGCCGATTATCCTCAACTGGCTCGATATTCAGGACTCGTTCGACGCCTCCGGTTTTAACCTGATTATCCATGAGGTAGCGCATAAGCTGGATACCCGCAACGGCGATCGCGCCAGCGGCGTTCCATTTATCCCGCTTCGCGAAGTGGCGGGCTGGGAGCACGATCTGCACGCGGCGATGGATAACATTCAGGATGAAATAGACCTTGTAGGCGAAAGCGCGGCCAGCATTGACGCCTATGCGGCAACCGACCCGGCCGAGTGCTTTGCGGTGCTCTCGGAGTATTTCTTCAGCGCGCCCGAGCTCTTCGCGCCCCGTTTCCCGGCGCTGTGGCAGCGTTTCTGCCAGTTTTATCAGCAGGATCCGCTGCAGCGTCTGCGGCAAAATGAGGAGTCTGGCGGCCATTCCTCCCGCCAGATCCATTAAGGTTTTTCAGCAGGGGGACGCTCGGTTGACCGTACCCCTATGCTCAACGCTAAAAACAGCAATGCCATTCCCCATGCGGCTACCGTTAAAGACTGCTCGCCGTAAAAACGCGTCACCACGGGCACCAGCAGCGCGCTGACGCCGTAGCCTAACGTGTGGCTGGTGGCGATGACGCCCGCCCCTTTCCCGGTGGTCAGCCTGTCGTTAAGCAGCAACTGGTAGCCCGGCGTGGCCATCGCCGCCCCGAGTGACGTGATAACAATCCCCACGTAGAACAGCGCTAAACCGGGGACAGTCATCAGCCCTAGTCCTGCCACCATCAACACCGCCGCGATGCAGAGCAACGTCATCGGGGTGAAATGCTGCGGGCGGACCACCAGAAACTGTGCCGCGAGCGTGGCCAGCGCGGCAAGGCTCAGCAGAAACGCGACATGATGGCTGATCTCCCGGGCGTTGCCGTCCAGCAACGGGCTAAGATGCGGCGACAGGCCAAGCTGCATCAGGCTCACCAGCGCCGCCAGCAGCAGCGCCAGCAGCAGGAACGGCAGCATGGAGGCCTGCAGACGGGTTGCCTGGTGGGCTACCGGCGGCAGCGGCGGATCAGCGACTTCGCGAAGCACCAGCAGCAGAGCGATAAGCGGCGCAACCGCCATCAGCCAGAGCGGCGCCACCGGATTAACGCTGAGCATCAGCGCCGCCAGCGGCGGGCCGAGCAAACGCCCGCAGCTCAGGCCGGAGCTTATCGTCGCCAGCGCGGCCATTCTTTTCTCCAGTCCCGCACGCTGAATTGCCCACGTCTGGGCTGCAGGCACCAGCCCCGAGACCGTCAGTCCGTAGAGCAGGCGCGAGAATATAAGCCCCGCCAGTCCCCAGACGGTATCCAGCCTTCCGTCTGCCATCGCCCAGACCACCAGCGCCATCACGACAAAACTGGCCAGATAGCCGCCCAGCGAGGCGAGCATCACGTACTTACACCCCTTTCGCTCGCTTTGACGCCCCCACCAGGGCGATGCGGGTAAAAAGAGCATGGATCCAAACATCAACAGCCCGGCCCAGACAGAGAGCGACAGCCCGGTCAGGTTCACCAGCTGCGGGAGCATCACCAGCAGGCCGTTTTGCCCGATACCTAATAAACCCGCACATAACGCCAGGGGCCAGTTGGATTTTGAGGTGACGTTTTCGGTCAATATTTCAGAGTCAGCGCGCATGAGAATGTGAACATAGTGTCAATAAATGTGTGGAAATTATGAAATTTATGAAAACAAATATTGCAAAAATGGTTGCGACTGTAAACAGAATGAATATCATAACGAGAATCATTATCAATCATGGAATGAGGTACATCTATGCGTGCTCTGCCCCGCTCAGCCGGTACAGACGTTGCAGCCCAGTGTTTTTTAAACGCCCTGTTGCGCGAAACGAAGGACTGGCGCTATCTCCCCGCTACCGATGCGGATGCGCTATCTGAGATCCATATCCCGCTTTCCCAGACCCAGGCGCTTCGGGTGCCGGTACGCTATTTCTCTCCCACCCAGCACCATCAGTACCGTTTACCGGCAACGCTTATTCAGAGCAACCTAGATAGTAGTGACGCCGTCACATTCTCTCAACTGGTTGATTTAATTCTTGAAAAACCATCCGTAAAAGGCTCGCTGGATGCCGACACGCTGGCGCGTTTTAAGCAGCGCGTCCTCGAAAGCCATGCCCACACCTGGCAGGCGATCGATTTACGCCACAACTGGGCAACCCTGCGCGATAAGCCGCTGACGTTTGCCGACGCGGAACAGGCGCTGCTGGTCGGCCACGCGTTTCACCCGGCACCAAAGTCGCACGAGCCGTTTAACGAAGCCGAGGCGCGCCGCTACCTGCCCGATTTCGCCTCACGCTTCCCGCTGCGCTGGTTTGCCGTTGAGAGCACGCTCGTTGCCGGCGACAGCCTGAACGTCTCCCTGCGCGAACGTCTGCTGCGCTTCGCGGCCCAGAGCGCGCCCGAGCTGCTCAGCCACTTCACCGACACCCGCTGGCTGCTGCCCATGCATCCGTGGCAGGCCGACTATCTGCTGGAGCAGGACTGGTGCCAGCGTCTGGCAGAAAACGGTTCACTGCAGGACCTGGGTGAAGCGGGCGCACAGTGGCTGCCCACCAGCTCCTCCCGCTCGCTGTACAGCGAAACTAACTGCGACATGATTAAGTTCTCCCTCAGCGTGCGCCTGACCAACTCCGTGCGCACGCTGTCGGTCAAAGAAGTTAAGCGCGGCATGCGCCTGGCGCGCCTGGCGAAAACGGAACGCTGGCAAGATTTACAGGCACGCTACCCGACCATGCGCGTGATGCAGGAAGACGGCTGGGCGGGGCTGCGCGACGAAAGCGGCGCTATTCAGGAAGAGAGCCTGATGGCCCTGCGCGTCAATCTGCTGTTCGATACGCCAGACACCCAGACCAACGTGCTGGTCAGCCTGACGCAGGCCGCGCCGGACGGCGGCGACAGCCTGCTGGCCGCGGCGGTGCGCCGTCTGAGCCAGCGTCTCGATTTACCGCTCGCCCAGGCCGCCCGCTGCTGGCTGGACACCTATTGCGACCGCGTATTAATACCGCTGTTCAGCGCCGAGGCGGACTACGGCCTGGTCCTGCTGGCGCACCAGCAAAATATCCTCGTTGAGATGCAGCAGGATTTCCCGATCGGACTTATCTACCGCGACTGCCAGGGCAGCGCGTGGACCGAAAGTGCCGACGCGTGGCTGAAAGAAGCTGGCGAAACTGAGGTGGAAAACCGCTTCGGCGAGAGCCAGCTGCTGCGCTACTTCCCTTACTACCTGCTGCTGAACTCTACCCTTGCCGTAACCGCCGCCCTCGCTGCCGCCGGTTTCGACAGCGAAGAGAGCCTGATGTCCCGGGTGAGTGCTGCGCTGGCCCAACTGCGCCGCACGGCGAAGCAGACCCGCTGCCTCGACTACGTTCTCGACAGCCCGACCTGGAACTGCAAAGGCAACTTCTTCTGCTACCTGCACGATCGCAATGAAAACACCATCGCCGATCCGGCGGTGATCTATTTCGACTTTAGCAACCCGTTTTACAAGGAGAAGGCGTGATGGTCATCGCGAATATTGTCCATTCCGGCTACGGCTTTCGCTGCACCGCAACGGATCGCGCGCTGCCGCTGACGTTGGGTCTCGACGGCAGCGCGGTGCTGGAGCGTCTGAAGGGGCTCCCGGACGGCTGGCTGGTGCAAGCGCTGGATCAGCTGTTTGTGGCCGCCCCCGCGCTGACCGGCATTACGTTGCCGTGGGCGGACTGGCAGGATGAACCCCAGGCTCGGGCGCTGTTTGGCCTGGCCCACGGAGATTATCTGGCGCGCGACGCCTTCTGGCAGCTGCCGCTGTGGCTGAAAGGCGAACGGCCGCAGGCGAGCGGCGGAATGCAGTTTGACGAGAGCCGTCAGCTGTACTTCCCGCTGCGCCCTCGCCGCCCGCAGGGCGAAGTGTATCGCCGTTACGATCCGCAGATTAAGCGCACCCTCAGCTTCCGCGTGGCCGACGTGGCGCTGGACGGCGAGCGTTTTACCCGCTGGATGAACAACCCGCGCGTGAACGCCTTCTGGGAGATGGCGGGCCCGCAGGCCGAGCAGGAAAACTACCTGCGCCGTCAGCTTGACTCGACCTACTGCTACCCGGTTATCGGCTGCTTCGAGGACCAGCCGTTCGGCTATTTTGAACTCTACTGGGCGGCGGAAGACCGCATTGGTCGTCACTACCGCTGGCAGCCGTTTGATCGCGGGCTGCACATGCTGGTGGGCGAAGAGAACTGGCGCGGCGCGCACTACATCCGCAGCTGGCTGCGCGGCCTGAGCCACTATCTGTATCTCGATGAACCGCGCACCGCGCGGATTGTCGCCGAGCCGCGCTTCGACAACCAGCGCCTGTTCCGCCATCTGGCCTCTGCCGGTTTCGACACGGTGAAAGAGTTCGACTTCCCGCACAAGCGCTCGCGCCTCATCATGAGCCAGCGTCACCGCTTCTTCAGCGAGGTGGGCCTGTGAACGCGCTCTGGGAGAAAGTGAACCGCGAGATGGTGGCGAAGATCCTCGCCGAGCTGGAGTATGAACGCACCCTGCGCGCCGAGCCAGTTTCGTCTGACGCCTGGCGCATCGTCATGGGCAACGAGTCCTGGCAGTTTAGCGCCGCGCGCGGGATCTGGGGCTGGCTGCATATCGACCCGAACAGCCTGATCGCCGCCAGCGGTGCCGCCGTGGAGGCGGAGAGCGCGCTGCTGCAGCTGGCGAAGGTGCTGGAGATGAGCGACGCGCAAACGGCGGAGCACATGGAAGACCTCTACGCCACGTTGCGAGGCGATATGCAGCTGCTGCAGGCGCGTGACGCGCTGGACGCGGACGCGCTGATCCACCTCGACCCGGACGAATTACAGTGTCTGATGCGCGGCCACCCGAAGTTTATTTTCAACAAAGGCCGCCGCGGCTGGGGTCTGGACGCGCTGCGTCAGTACGCGCCTGAGTATCGCGGGCGTTTTCGTCTGCACTGGGTTGCCGTTCAGCGGGAGCATCTTGTCTGGAGCAGCGACGTCGATTGCGATATCAGCGCCCTGCTGGCCAGCGCCATGGACAACGCCGAGCGCACTCGCTTTGACGCCCGCTGGCAGGCGCTGGGTCTCAACGACGGCTGGCTGCCCGTACCGCTGCACCCGTGGCAGTGGCAGCAGAAGATCGCCATTCATTTCCTGGCGCAGCTGGCGCGCGGTGAGATGGTTGAGCTGGGCGAATTTGGCGACGAGTATCTTGCCCAGCAGTCCCTGCGCACGCTCACTAACGCCAGCCGTCGCGCGCCGTATGACATCAAGCTGCCGCTGACTATTTACAACACCTCCTGCTATCGCGGTATTCCGGGCAAATACATTGCCGCCGGGCCGCTGGCCTCGCGCTGGCTGCAGCAGCAGTTCGCCAGCGACGCCACGCTTGCGCGCTCTGGCGCGCAGGTGCTTGGCGAACCCGCCGCCGGATACCTGTCACATCCGGGCTATGCGGCGCTGCCGAAAGCGCCCTATCGCTATCAGGAGATGCTGGGGGTGATCTGGCGCGAGAACCCATCCTGTTATCTTCAGGATGGCGAAGAGGCTTTGTTGCTGGCGGCGCTAATGGAAACCGACAACAACGGGCGCCCGCTGATCGACGCGTGGATTAAACGATCGGGGTTAAGCGCCGAAGCGTGGCTGGAAAAGCTGTTTGAGGCATCGGTGATCCCGTTCTATCACCTGCTCTGCCGCTACGGCGTGGCGCTGATCGCCCACGGCCAGAACGTGACGCTGGTGATGAAGGATTATGTCCCGCAACGCATCCTGCTGAAGGATTTCCAGGGCGATATGCGCCTGGTGGACGAGGATTTCCCGCAGGCCCAGAGCCTGCCGGAACAGGTGAAGGCCGTCACGGCGCGCCTGAGCGCGGATTACATCATTCACGATCTGCAAACCGGCAACTTTGTGACGGTGCTGCGTTTTATCTCGCGCCTCACGCTGCAAAGCGGCGTCAGCGAAACGCGTTTCTATCAGATCCTCGCCGGGGTTCTGCACCGCTATATGGCCGCGCACCCCGAGCTTGCGGAACGCTTCGCCAAATTCGATCTCTTCAAGCCGCAGATTATTCGCGTGATCCTCAACCCGGTCAAACTGACCTTCTCCGAACACGACGGCGGCAGCCGCATGCTGCCGAACTACGTCACCGACCTAGACAACCCTCTTTTTCTGGCCTCCAGGGAGTCAGCGCAATGAAAACCTATGATTTCATCGGCATTGGTATCGGCCCTTTTAACCTCAGCGTCGCCGCGCTGGCGGAAGGGCTGGACGGCTTTAGCTCGCTGTTCCTCGAGCGTAAACCGCACTTCTCCTGGCACCCGGGAATGATGGTGCCGGACTGCCACATGCAGACCAGCTTCCTGAAGGATCTGGTCAGCGCCGTTGAGCCGACCAACCGCCACAGCTTCCTGAACTACCTGGTGCAGCGCAAAAAGTTCTACCGCTTCCTGACCACCGAGCAGCGCACCGTCTCCCGCGAAGAGTTTGCGGACTACCTGTGCTGGGCGGCAGACAACCTCACCAACCTTGCCTTCAGCCAGCAGGTGCAGCAGGTGAACTTTGATGAGAAAAGCGGCCTGTTTGAGGTGGTGACCCAGCGCGACCGCTTCCTGGCGCGCCACGTCTGCGTGGGGATTGGCAAACAGATTAACCTGCCGGACTGCGTCACGACGCAGGACGATACCTGCTTCCACGCCAGCGAGATGATGCTGCGCACGCCGGACCTTACGGGCAAGCGCGTTACCGTCGTCGGCGGCGGCCAGAGCGGCGCCGACCTGTTCCTGAATATTTTCCGTGGCGAATGGGGCCAGCCGCTGAGCCTGAACTGGGTCTCGCGCCGCAACAACTACAACGCGCTGGATGAAGCCGCCTTTGCTAACGAGTATTTCACGCCGGAGTACGTGGACAGCTTCTCTACGCTCGGTGAAGAGGCGCGTCGTCAGATGCTGCACGAGCAGAAAATGACCTCCGACGGCATCACCACCGAGTCCCTGCTGGCGATTTACCGCGCCATGTACCACCGCTTTGAAGTGCTGCGTGAAAAACCCTGGGCTCACCTGATGCCGTCCCGCTCGGTCACGGCCCTGACGCGCCTGGAAAACGGACAGCGCCTGAGCATAAAGCATCACCTCGACGGCGGCCGCGAGCAGCTGGAGAGCGACGTGACGATCTTCGCCACCGGCTATCGCGCCGTGCAGCCTGCGTTCCTCGCGCCGCTGTCCCACCGCCTGCATCTGGATACGGACGAAGCCTTCTGCATCAACAACGATTTCACCCTCGAATGGGACGGCCCGCAGAGCAACCGCCTGTTTGCCGTGAATGCCGGGATGCACCGTCTCGGCATTGCCGAACCCCAGCTCAGCCTGATGGCCTGGCGTGCGGCGCGAATTTTGAATCGCGCGCACGGCGACGAGCCGTTTGAGCTGGCTACCACCCCTGGCGTTATCCACTGGCGAAGCACCACCAGCCCGGAGAACAGTCAGGTTTTTAAATCCTTAGCAAAAACCACCGAGTACTGACACACACAATCAGGGTCAACATAACAATGAAACGTTCTCATCTTTGGATTTTAAATCCTTGCTTGCTTGCAATGCTTTCTACCTCTGCGTGGGCGGAAGAACAAAAGGAAGAAAATATCGTAGTCTCCGCCAGCCGCGCGCACCGCAGCGTGCCGGAGATGGCGCAGACCACCTGGGTCATTGAGCGGGCTGAAATTGAACAGCAGGTTCAGGGCGGGAAAGAGATTAAAGAAGTGCTGGCGCAGCTGATTCCGGGCATGGACGTAAGCAGCCAGGGGCGTACCAACTACGGCATGAACCTGCGCGGCCGCTCCATGATGGTGATGGTGGACGGCGTGCGCCTGAACTCGTCCCGCAGCGACAGCCGCCAGCTGGACTCTATCGATCCGTTCAACATTGACCGTATCGAAGTCATCTCCGGCGCCACGTCACTCTACGGCGGCGGCAGCACCGGCGGCCTGGTGAACATCGTCACCAAAAAGGGCCAGCCGGAGACCGAGGTCGAGTTCCAGACCGGGACAAAGAGCGGGTTTAACAGCCATAACGACCACGATGAGAACGTGTCGGCAGCGGTCAGCGGCGGCAACGATAACGCTTCCGGTCGTCTGTCGGTGTCGTATCAGCGCTACGGCGGCTGGTATGACGGCAACGGCAACGAGGTGATCATCGATAACACCCAGACCGGATTACAGTATTCCGACCGTATTGACGTGATGGGCACAGGCACCATTAACATCGACGATCATCAGCAGCTGCAGCTGACCACCCAGTACTACAAGAGCGAGTCCGACGGCAAGCATGGCCTGTATCTCGGGAAGAACTTCTCGGCGGTCACGGGGGATGCGACCGCGTACAACAAAGGTAACCTGGACTCTGACCGCGTGCCGGGTACCGAGCGCCATCTGATCAACCTGCAGTATTCCAATACCGACTTCTGGGGCCAGGATCTGGTCGCGCAGATTTACTATCGAGACGAGAGCCTGACCTACTACCCGTTCCCGACCCTGACCAAAGGCGTGGTGAGCAGCATCGGCGCGTCGCAGCAGAAAACCGATTTTTACGGCGGCAAGCTGACGCTGAACAGCAAGCCGGTGGACGATTTAACGCTGACCTGGGGTGTGGATGCCGACCACGAAACCTTCGACGCCAACCAGCAGTTCTTTAACCTGAGCAAGGCCGCGGCGAGCGGCGGCATGGAGCTGGATAACGCCTACAACGTGGGTCGCTACCCGGGTTATAGCATCACCAACCTCGCCCCGTTCCTGCAGGCCAGCTATGACATTGACGCCATCACCCTGAGCGGCGGCGTGCGCTACCAGTACACCGAGAACAAGGTGGACGACTTTGTCGGTTACACCCAGCAGCAGGCCATTGCCACCGGGAAAGCAGCCTCCGCCGACGCGGTGCCGGGCGGGAAAACCGATTACAACAACTTCCTGTTTAACGCCGGGATCCTCGGTCGCCTGACCGAACAGCAGCAGCTGTGGTTTAACTTCTCCCAGGGCTTCGAAATTCCGGACCTGGCGAAGTACTACGGCTCCGGCACCTATCAGCTCAACAACGGTCACTATCGCCTGCTGAACAGCGTCAACGTGAACGACTCAAAGCTGGACGGTATCAAGGTCAACGCTTATGAGCTGGGCTGGCGCTACACCGGGGATAACCTGCGCACCCAGGTCGCGGCATATTACTCGCTCTCGGATAAAACCATCACCATCAACAAGACGGATATGACCATCAACCTGGAAGACGACAAGCGTCGTATCTACGGGGTGGAAGGTCAGGTGGACTATTTCTTCACCGACAGCGACTGGAGCACGGGCGCGAACTTTAACGCCATCAAGTCAGAAACCCGCGAAAACGGGAAATGGGAGAAGCTGACGGTTGACAGCGCCAGCCCGTCGAAAGCCAGCGCGTGGGTCAACTGGGCGCCGGGCGACTGGACCCTGCGCGTGCAGAGCACGCAGACCTTTGACGTCTCTGACGCCGACGGCAAGAAGATCGATGGCTATAACACGGTCGACTTCCTGGGCAGCTACGCCCTGCCGGTGGGTAAAGTCAGCTTCAGCGTGGAGAACCTGCTGGACAAAGACTACACCACCGCCTGGGGCCAGCGCGCGCCGGGGCTGTATAGCCCAACCTACGGTGCACCGGGTCTGTATACCTATAAAGGCCGTGGACGGACGTTTGGTCTGAACTACTCCGTACTGTTCTAATCCTGCGCGCCGCCTGCGGGCGGCGCATTTTGCTGTGTAATTTCAACGCGAATTTGCTATAAAATCAGCGATTTGCTGAAATTCTCGGCAAACGAAAGAAAAGTGCGTTTTCACCCTTTGACAAGGCGTACCGAGGTCGCTACTATGCGCCTCGTTCACACGATTCCTCTGTAGTTCAGTCGGTAGAACGGCGGACTGTTAATCCGTATGTCACTGGTTCGAGTCCAGTCAGAGGAGCCAAATTTGAAAAGCCTGCTTTTGAAGCAGGCTTTTTGCTTTTCTGAATTCGGAAAATTTGCCGGGTGGCGGCTTCGCCTTACCCGGCCTAGGGGACCCTGGGGCACGGTAAGCGCAGCGCCTCCAGGCAATAAACCGCTGCTCTCATCATTTTTCCTCTGTCTTATTTTCGACTGGCGGAAAGACCAGTAATACTCAGGGCAGCCTGGCAATCACCTTAATTTCAAACTGGAACCCGTACAGCCACGTCACGCCGACCCCGGTCAGCGTAGGGTAAGGCGCTTCTCCCCAATATTCAGGCAGAATACTCCAGATAGCGTCGAGGTTTGACTCGGGATCGACGACAAAGAGGGTCACGTCAACCACGTCATCGAACGTGCAGCCCGCAGCCGCGAGGACAGCAATAAGATTATCGAAGGCCAGCCTGACCTGCGCTTTCAGATCGGGCTCAGGCGAACCATCCTCACGGCTACCCACCTGCCCCGAAACGAACAAGAAACCGTTGGATTTAATGGCCGGTGAATACCGATTGCGCTCATAGAGCGCCTGGCGTCCGAGGGGAAAAACAGCTTCGCGTGTTGTCATGTTTGTTCCTTTGCAATAGGGCGAAATCAGCCCGTTGAACATAAAGACACTTTACAGGTGCAGGTTCAGGCGGATAAACAAGCGACTTTGTCCATCATTGTTTGTAATATCCAAACAATCGGTGAAAAGAGAGGATAAGGAATGGATCGTTTCGACGCGATGCGCGCCTTTGCTCGCGTGGTGGAGGCAGGTAGCTTCACAAAGGCTGCCCAAACGCTTCATATGAGCAAAACCACGGTGACGCAGCTCATTCAGCAGCTGGAAGCGCGCCTGCGCGTCAAATTGCTCCATCGCACCACCCGCAGGCTCGGCGTTACTCCTGATGGCGCGGTCTACTACGAGCGCGTCATCCGCCTGCTGGCGGATATGGAAGATGCTGAAAACAGCCTGTCCAGTGCGACGATGACGCCCAGGGGACGCCTGCGGGTAGATGTGCCGACTCCTCTCGCCCGCCTGGTGCTGGTGCCCGCGCTACCGGCTTTTCACGCACGCTACCCTGAAATCCAGTTCGACATGGGCGTGAGTGACCGGGTGGTGGATCTGATCGGCGACAACGTGGATTGTGTCGTGCGGGGCGGCGAAATCAACGACCAGTCCCTGATCGCACGCCATGTCGGTGATTTGCAAATCGGTATTTACGTCGCACCGAGCTATGTGGAACGCCTCGGCGCCCCTGCGCACCCGCGAGAGCTGGAAAACACCGACCATCGCATAGTGGGATTCTTATCCTCACGCACCGGTAAGATTGATCCTCTGGTACTGCACGGTGAGAGTGAACATATTGAAATCACGGGCAACTATGTACTTGCCGTGGATGATGGCAATGCTTACCTCGAAGCTGGGCTAGCGGGATTGGGCGTGATTGCGCTGCCGGTCTATATGGCGGCAGCGCATCAGGCTGCTGGCTCTTTGATTCCGCTATTTGAAGACTGGCGTATTAACCCAATGCCCCTGTACCTGACATTTCCGCCTAACCGCCATGTCAACGCCAGACTGCGCGTTTTTATTGATTGGATCGTTGAATTGATGCAGCAGCATGTCCCAAATTCCAATAATAAGTAGCAATATCCCAGCCTCTGATTCGCTTTTCTGAGTATTGTTTTATCTCCTGCCGTCACCAAATAAAAATCACTTCCCCGCTCTGCCACCGGAGCGAAATCATCTCGGGTAAGACCACGAACGCTGAAGGCCAGAGCGTCACGGTTACAGCATACTTTCTTTACTGAATCCGTTAATTACCGCGCTACCGTAATATCCCCTCTCCTACTGGTTCCTCTTATATATTCCATTGCTAAAAATGATGCTCACACTGTGTGCATCAAGAATAATAGTGCATTTGCAGAATATATCGACCCGACAGTAGGAAAATTCGTTTTATCTGTCTTTGATAATCGATCTTGTCTTGATGCAAATGAAAATCCTGTTATTCGTCCGATGAATGACAATGCAACAAGCGATGCTTATTCAACACCTCCGGCTCGCATTCTTTTCTATGCAGTAGACTTAGCTGCCAAAACAGCTGTGGAAATTCATGCACCGATTGAACTGCCCACAAAACCTATCGTCCAGTGGAATGATTTTATGGGTGGCGTTTTTGACCATGATGATTACTTCGCTATTTTTACCTGCCACGCTCGTTCATTCTTTATTAGCGATGTGAATGGTAATATGATTGCAACTATCTACGATGTAATTTCTTTACCTGATGGTACGCCTCAATTCCCTGGGGAGGCCTATCGTGCAAGATTGTTTAACGAAACGGAGCTTACTGACGTAATCACTACGGCATCCATTCATGCAAATTTGTAAAAAAGTATAATTATAATAAATAGATGCAATTGATCATCAGACTTTTATAAACAATTGACTTCTCTGCATAAATTAAAAGGGTTCATGTATCTACATGAACCCTTGACGAAATAGACCACGTATTGAGAACCTATCCCGCAATTTTATCGTTATAGTCATGCATCAGGGAAAGAAGAACCTGCGTTACACGACCTGCAGATAGTTTGGCACTATGGGTAAAATTCGTTTGTTTGTATAGCCAAGCGATAAAGTGCCTGCTGGCCGTTAAAGAGAGCATTTCAGCATTATTGATATCACCACCGGTTAACGGGCAAACCATCTTGAAATTTTTGCCCTGCCTCCAAAGCTGCCACTGAGTTTGCCACCAGCCGTGCTGTGTTGTTCGCTGAAAAGTCCAGGGTATATCGCACTCCTCCTCATTGATCTCCTCTTCTATAAACCAAAGCTCACCTTGCCGCTCGCGAAACAGATCTGCCCAGGCGGTAATGGCGGCTCCACGAAGAAAGCATTCGTGTGAAAAAACGTGCATTTTTACCTCAGGAAAAAGGATGTTCAGCACGCGAAAATGCCCGTGAGCGGCGATGACGGGACGCAGTATCGCACCTCTGGCATTACGCTTGAGGGCCGCACTGCCATATTGAATTTCATCAAACTGGCTCCGACGTAGAAATTGCATTTCACGCATATCAACACGACTGACAATATCATGTTGATGCAGATCGGGCTCACGCTTCCCTCGCCAGCGATAACGCAGAGTCTCACCAATATCATGCTGAGTAAAATTTGTGGAAATATGAAGAATATGACCACTGTCAGCATCGAAGCTAAGCAGAACATACAGTTTCTGTTCTGCACAACTTCCCTGGAACGGCACAATAAGTGGAACCGTTTCAATGCATGCAGGGGTTACTCTTTTTCTTTTTCTTTGTTTTTGCTGTTTGGGTGTCCAGACTTTCCTGCAAATTCGGCACTGAACGCGCTGTGTTCCCTGCGGGTTATAACCATAACAAATAATTTCTTGCCTATAACATTCAGGACAAAAATAACCGTTTTCTGAAGCATAGGCGCGTAAGTGCGCAGACAACCATTCATTAAAGTGTTGCTCATCAAAAAGCGGGGGATAACTCCCGCATGCCCGACAGTGTAATGCCGGAAATCCCAGCCTGTAGTCTGGCCAGCTGTAGTCTGCAGAGGCTGATATGGGTAGCCCTAAATTTCGGCAACCAAACGATTTGCAGGTATTAATCGTAAATTGAGCCAATATGCGTCACCAACGATTTCAAGAGGTCGCTGATTTTGCCTCATCTCCTCAGACTAATTGTGTGAGCAGACTCGCATAATAAACCCTTTCAGAATGTAAAGTAACGCATCTTTATATAACTGAAAGGAACAGGTTATGAATATAAAAGCGATTACCGCAGGTATTTTGTTGGCGTTACCATTTTGGTCCTGCGCCAGGGATATCACCCTTATTTACACCAACGATCTCCACGCGCATGTGGAACCTTATAAAGTCCCATGGATCGCGGAAGGTAAACGTGATGTTGGGGGTTGGGCTAATATCACTACCCTGGTAAAAGAGGAAAAACAAAAAAGTAAAGCAACATGGTTTTTTGATGCGGGTGACTATTTTACGGGGCCTTATATCAGTAGCTTAACGAAGGGAAAGGCTATTATTGATATTATGAATACTATGTCGTTTGATGCTGTCACGATGGGTAATCATGAATTTGATCATGGCTGGGATAACACGTTATTACAGCTAAGCCAGGCGAAATTCCCTATTGTACAGGGCAATATATTCTATCAGGACAGCAACAAATTATTCTGGGATAAGCCCTATACTATCATCGAAAAAGATGGCGTAAAAATAGGCGTCATTGGTTTGCACGGCGTCTTTGCCTTCAATGATACCGTTTCTGCGGCAACGCGCGTAGGTATTGAAGCTCGGGATGAAATTAAGTGGCTACAGAGCTATCTCGATGAACTGAAAGGAAAAGTCGACTTAACCTTATTGCTGGTTCATGAAGGCACGCCGGCGCGCCAGTCCAGCATGGGGGTAACCGACGTACGCCGTGCCCTGGATAAAGATATTCAAACGGCAAGTCAGGTGAAAGGTCTGGACATTCTGATTACGGGACATGCCCATGTTGGTACGCCGGAACCGATCAAAGTAGGCAAGACGCTTATCCTCTCGACCGACAGCGGCGGCATTGATGTGGGGAAACTGGTACTTGATTATACGAAGCCGCATCAGTTTACGGTGAAAAAATTTGAACTTAAAACTATTTATGCGGATGAATGGAAGCCCGACCCGCAGACGAAACAAGTAATCGACGGCTGGAATAAGAAACTTGATCAAGAGGTTCAAAAAACGGTGGCGCAGTCTCCGGTAGAATTGACGCGTGCGTATGGTGAATCAGCCTCTCTGGGTAATCTGGCTGCGGATGCTTTGCTGGCAGCAGCAGGTAAAAATACGCAGCTGGCCTTAACCAACTCAGGGGGTATTCGTAATGAAATCCCGTCTGGTGCGATTACAATAGGCGGCGTCATTAGTACGTTCCCATTCCCTAACGAACTGACCACGATGGATCTCACGGGTAAACAGTTACGTACTTTGATGGAACATGCCGCAAGCTTAAGCAATGGTGTCTTGCAGGTATCGAAAGGCGTGGAGATGAGGTATGACAGCAGTAAACCAATCGATCAGCGGGTCGTCGCATTAACCCTTAATGGCAAGCCGATTGAGGATGCGATAGTTTACCACATTGCCACCCAGAGCTTCCTTGCTGACGGCGGTGATGGTTTTACTACCTTTACCGAAGGTAAATCGCGCAATACAACAGGCGGTTACTACGTTTCTAATGCTGTAATCGATTACTTCAAGGCAGGCAATAACATCACGGATGAACAGCTCAAAGGCATGCGCGTTGTTGATGTGAAAAAATAATAGTTTATTCGACTGTGCATATTAAAAGGGTTCATACATTTACATGAACCCTTATTTAAACCATTGTTTTTTTAAAGGGATAACCCATTGAAACCCAATCTTTAAATGAGAGTGGTAGATGTAAGCGCAGCTAAGTAGTTTCAATAAGATAAAGAGTCTTAATTAATAAATCTCTGTGGAAGGAATCCCTACATATGAAAAAAGTAAAAATTATATTATCAGGCGCATTTATGCTTTTACC
Organism: Enterobacter sp.; assembly: GCF_977039595.1. Classification (NCBI taxonomy): domain Bacteria; kingdom Pseudomonadati; phylum Pseudomonadota; class Gammaproteobacteria; order Enterobacterales; family Enterobacteriaceae; genus Enterobacter; species Enterobacter sp. Next base: position 21,948 of record NZ_CDRQYH010000035.1, on the reverse strand, counting down.
CACGGTAGCATTGGCAGACGTCGGGAATAACGAATATCTATCAGACTGGTGGCATCAAAGTATTAATATCGTAGGGAGTAACTCAACTCGTTTTGGGCCACTAAAAAGAGCGGATTTATATCCCGAGTATCGTGCGTGGACACATGTAGATTGGTTTGATTTCTATGGCTATGCGGACTTACCTAAGTTTTTTGGTATGGGCAATGATAATGATATCGGCATTTGGGATAATGGCTCTCCATTTTTTACGGAGATAGAACCGCGTTTTAGCATCGACAAGTTGACGGGAATCGACCTAAGTTTTGGTCCATTCAAAGAATGGTATTTTGCCCACAACTATATCTATGACGCAGGAACGAATTCAGGACAGCGTCAGAGCACATGGTATATGGGGATAGGAACCGATATTGATACTGGGCTACCGATGACGTTATCTGCAAACATCTATGCCAAATATCAAGGAAACAACTATAATGCAGCCAACGAAAACGAATGGGATGGATATCGCTTCAAAGTCAAATATGTCATCCCAATTACAACAATATTTGGTGGAAAACTAAATTACGTCGGCTTTACCAATTTTGATTTTGGTTCAGATCTTAAAGACGAGTCAGGCGGTGAGCAGAAGTTTTACTCCCGTACCAATAGCTCTATTGTTTCCACCAACGTACTCAGCTTAGTTTATCCCCACTGGAACTATGGCGCGACACTTCGCTATTTCTATCATGGTGGACAATTTGACGAAGGTAGCAAAGCATTTAGCAGCGACGGAGACATCATCTCTATAGACTCAACGGGATGGGCATACTATTTAACTGTTGGCTACGCCTTTTAAATATAGCATCAAGGGGTAACACAATCTTCGCCCGCCGGAAAAGCAGCACGATTCATGGGTCGAACGCATTACAACCCAGCTGCTGGCGGCCTGCAGGGAATGGAATAGATTACTGAAGGCACGTCCGGTCACCACAGTGCCCAATCAGGTGGCCATTACCAGCACGATTGTCTGGACGTTTATTCAGTCGATGATCCCGCACGTTGTTAACGCAGAGGATTTTAGAGAGATTCAGGCGGTTGTCGAATCATTCGAATCACAGGCGGTCTTTAGAAAATATCCGTTCAAGTAAGTAACTAGCCCGGTCAGCGCAGCGCTGCCGGGCAAGTCAGCAGCTATATCTGATAATCAATCGCCACTTCTTCCGGCTCCATGACCTGACGTTTAATCTCATCCACCGACAGCCCGGCATTGCACAGCTCGATAAAGCGCCACACATAGTTGCGCTGCAGCTGTCCGCGCTTCAGGCCAAGCCATACGGTGTTGGCGTCAAACAGGTGACGCGTGTCAAGACGCACCAGGTTACCGTCTTCGCGTTCTCCGCTGGACTGTTCCGCCACCAGCCCAATGCCCAGCCCCAGCTCGACGTAGGTTTTGATCACGTCAGAATCCTGCGCGCTCAGCACGATGTCCGGCGTTAATCCTTTACGGTTGAAGGCTTCATCAATACGCGAGCGTCCGGTGATCCCCTGGCGGTAGGTAATGAGCGGCCATTTCGCAACGTCTTCCAGCGTCAGGGGAGAGACCTGATTCAGCGGATGATCGACCGGGAGTAACAAGCTGTGGTACCAGCGGAACCAGGGGAACGCCACCAGCAGCGGGTCGTTGCTCAGGCGTTCGCTGGCGATACCGATATCCGCCCCACCGTTTTGCAGCAGCACTTCAATTTCCTGCGGCGTGCCCTGGATAAGCTCCAGACGGACGTCTGGGAAAAGTTCGCGGAACGCTTTGATCACCGGCGGCAGGCTGTAGCGCGCCTGGGTGTGGGTGGTGGCGATGGTGAGCACGCCCGAAGCGTCATTGGTGAAGAGATCCGCCAGACGACGCACGTTGCTGGCCTCGTTGAGGATCCGCTCTGCGATGGTGAGCAAAGCCTTACCCGGCTCCGTCATGCCGAGCAGTCGCTTGCCGCGACGGATAAAGATCTCTATGCCCAGTTCCTCTTCCAGCTCGCGGATATGGCGGCTGACGCCGGACTGAGAGGTATAAAGCATATTGGCGACCTCGGTCAGGTTGTAATCCCGCCTGGCCGCCTCACGGATAATTTTAAGTTGCTGGAAATTCACGATTCACTCCGGCGCATCTGACATAGCTCTATTGTTAGAGTCTGTCGCGCTGCAGAACAAATAATAAAAACCAGCATCTTATGCTTTTATGGAATATCAGCTCACGAGCTGGAGTTCACGGTTCTCAAGCGACGGCTTGCTGACCAGCGACATCAAAATTTCTTTTACCGCCTGCGCCTGCGGCGACAGCGAACCGCGAGCAGACATGTTCAGCGACAGCGGCAGGCTCATGGAAGGCGTGGTGATCCGCGCCATCCAGCCGTTTGCCGCGCTGCACAGCGAGCGGGCTGCGGATTCCGGCAGCACGGTCACCCCCATCCCGCTGGCAATGGCCGCGGTGAGCGTGGAGATTGAGTCAATTTCACCGATGATTTTGGCCGTCAGGCGGCGCAGGGAGAACGCTTCGTCCACGCGCACGCGCACGGCGCTGTAGTCGCGCGGCAGATAGAGGTTCATCTCTGCCACGGCGGTAAGGTCTACGCTCTGACCCGGACAGTCGCGGGTGCCCACGAGGTAGAGATCTTCTTTCAGCAGCGGCTGGCTGGTGATCCCGGCGACCGGGGAGCGATCGTAAAGAACCGCCATATCTAACTGGCCGTTGAGCAGTTTTTCATTCAATACGGAACCGCTGTTTTCGTGCAGATAGACCAGAACTTCAGGCAGCTCGGCGCGGACGGCCTGCAGCAGCGGCATGGTAATAGAGGACGCAGCCGTTCCCGGTGCCAGGCCGATTGAAACGTGCCCGCTCAGCGTCTGGCCTACGTTGTTCACCGCCAGCTGCGCCTGTTCACACTGGCGAAGAATGGTGCGCGCGTGGGTATAGAGGATTTTGCCTGCTTCCGTTGGCGTAACGCCGCGTTTGGTACGAATCAGTAGCTGCTGATCCATCTCGCCTTCCAGAGTAGCCACCTGCTGGCTCAGCGCAGGCTGTGCGATATGCAGCACTTCTGCCGCTTGAGTCAGGCTGCCGATATCGACGATTTTTACGAAGTATTTCAGTCGTCTTAAGTTCATTTTGCCCCCTGTTCGAAATGCTGTGCCGGAACCGGCTGTCGTTGTTGAACAGGTTTTGCAATATGAATGCCACTTTTACCAGGCGGTCTGAATTGGGCGCTAAACGCCTGAAAATAAGGAAACCTAATCATGGAGGGGGGTTTTATTACCGAAACAGCAGTTTATGATCTGCCCCATTAGGGGTATACCCGCACCATGACGGTGCATTCCGCTGCCAAAAACATCACTTTGCCGATTTTGTCAGCAAACGATCAAAAGGCGTTGATCCACCCTTTGACAAGGCGAACGCAGGTCGATAATATGCGCCCCGTTCACACGATTCCTCTGTAGTTCAGTCGGTAGAACGGCGGACTGTTAATCCGTATGTCACTGGTTCGAGTCCAGTCAGAGGAGCCAAATTTGAAAAGCCTGCTTTAAAAGCAGGCTTTTTGCTTTTCTGCGCAAGTTAAATGCAAAACGGCAACCGAGTTGCCGTTTTTAGTGTGTGCTCCCTCTCCCGTGGGAGAGGGTTGGGGTGAGGGCACCAGCCCGCACTATGCCTTTACATGCCAAGCTTCACCGGCATCCCGGACCGCCGTTCCAGTTCGGCTCCTGCCCCCTCGTTTATCAGCTGCGTCCGCTGCGCGGCGGAGATGGGCAGCGGCACTTTCCGGGTCGATTCAAATTCCGCGCGGTTGCGTGATAATGGCTCGTGAACTTCCACCCAGCGGCTGCCGTCCGGCTCGGTGGTGACTTTAACCGGCCTGTCGATAAGCTGCACGCGGGTTCCTACGGGAACGTTATCGAAAAGGTATTTGATGTCGTTATTGCGCAGACGGATACAGCCCTGGCTCACCCGCAGCCCGATGCCGAAATTCGAGTTTGTGCCGTGAATGGCATACAGCCTGCCAATATAAATCGCATACAGGCCCATCGGGTTATCCGGCCCGGCGGGTACGAATGCCGGAAGCGTTTTCCCTTCTGCCGCATAGGCACGACGCGTGTTCGGCGTCGGAGACCAGGTTGGTCCCTCCTGCTTACGCTCAACGGCCGTCACCCAGTTACGCGGAGTTTCGCGTCCGGCCTGACCGATGCCGATGGGCAGAACTTCAACGGTATTACCGCCAGGCGGATAATAGTAGAGACGCATTTCCGCAGCATTCACGATAATGCCCTCGCGGACGGTGTCGGGCAAAATCAGCTGCTGAGGGATCGTCAGCCGGGTGCCGGATTTAGGCAAAAAAGGATCTACGCCCGGGTTCGCTTCCAGCAGATTGCTCAGCCCCTGCCCGTACTGCGCGGCAAAGGCTTCCAGAGGCAGCGTGTTACCTTCAGGAACGGTGATGATAATCGGGGTTCCCACCAGACGACTGCCTTCCGGCGGTAGGGTATAGGTTACGGCAAACGCGCCGGGTATAGCGGCACACAGCGCAAGGACGAACCAGGTAAGTCGCATCATAATTTCCTGTGCTCAAAAAAGAGAAAGCCCGGGCTCAGGCAGGCTTTCTCAGTTTACGCTATTACGCTTCGGTTTTGCGCCACCTGCGCGTCAGCACTTTCTCCGCCTCGACAATAAGGAACATCACAAAACCAATCAGCAAGGTGATGACCCAGTAGCGGAACGGCAGCGCTTCGGTGCCAAACAGCATCTGCATGAACGGTGCGTAAATGATAAGAAGCTGTAGCGCCAGCAGTACGCCGCTCACGATCCAAATCCCTTTATTCGCCAGCAGGCCTTTGCTCAGCGAAAAGCCATCATTAACGCGGCAGTTAAGCATGTAGAACCACTGCGCGGTCACCAGGGTTTGCAGCAGCACGGTGCGGATAAATTCCGCCGAATAGCCGCGCGGCTGTAGCCACGCTTCCAGCACGAAGGCGCTAATGGCAATCATCAGACCGACAAACACCACGCGCCAGATGGCATAGCCATCCATCACATGCAGATTCGCCTTACGCGGTGGGCGGTTCATGATGTCCTTCTCACCCGCTTCAAACGCCAGGCCAAACGACAGCGTTGCCGACGTCGCCATGTTCATCCACAGGATCAGGACCGGGGTCAGCGGGATCAGGTTTCCCGCCAGCAGCGCGATGATGATCAGCAGGGCCTGCGCGATGTTGCTCGGGATAACGAACAGAATCGTTTTTTTCAGGTTATCGTAAACCCGACGACCCTCGTGCACCGCACTGGCAATGGTGGCAAAGTTGTCATCCGTTAACACCATGTCGGCGGCCTCCTTGGTGACTTCCGTCCCCTTAATCCCCATAGCGATACCCACATCTGCACGCTTGAGCGCCGGGGCGTCATTTACGCCATCCCCGGTCATGCCCACCACTTCCTGTTTACTTTGCAGGGCCTGCACGAGGCGGAATTTATCCTCCGGGCTGGTTCGGGCGAAAATATCGTACTGCTGCGCGGCGTCGCTCAGCTGACGATCGTCCATCGCCTCCAGCTCGCGTCCGGTGATAGCGCTTGCGGCGTTACCAATCCCCAACATTTGCCCAATGCTCATGGCCGTTTGCGGGTGGTCGCCGGTGATCATTTTCACGCGGATCCCGGCCTGCAGACAGTCGGCAATCGCGGTTATGGCCTCCGGACGCGGCGGATCCATCATCCCTGCAATACCCAGCAGGATCACGCCATCATGGAGGTCCGGGTGATCCAGCTCGCGCTGTCCCTCGCGGGCAGGTTTCCAGGCCGCAGCCACCATACGCAACCCTTCCCGGGCATACTCTTCAATCTTTCCTTCCCAGTAAGGCTGATCGAAAGGCTGCAGTCCGTCATTCGTCTGCTGGTACTGGCAGAGGCGGAACAGGACGTCCGGCGCGCCGGTGATTAAAATCGCCTCTTCTTCGCCCAGCCGGTACAGGGTGGACATGTATTTATACTGCGAATCAAACGGGATTTTGCTGCGCATTTCGGTATCAAGCGGTGGAAGCGGAATTTTCGCCGCCAGCACCTTCAGCGCGCCCTCGGTCGGACCGCCGGTGATTTTCCACAGCCCCTGCTCGTCTTTGATCAGTTGGCTGTCATTGCAGAGGTCGATTGTTCGCAGGTAGCGTTCCAGCAGGGAACCCTGCGTCACGCTGACGGGCGTCGGGTCATCTACGGGGTGAATATTCCCCACCGGTTCGTAGCTGTCGCCCTCCACGCGATAGGTCGTGTCAGCGGTAATCACCGCTTTGACCGTCATTTCATTCATCGTCAGGGTGCCGGTTTTATCCGAGCAGATGACCGTCATCGCGCCCAGCGTTTCCACCGTAGGCAGCTTGCGAATGATGGCCTTGCGTCGCGCCATGGCCTGTACGCCAAGCGAAAGGATGATGGAAATGATGGCCGGCAGGCCTTCCGGCACGGCGGCAACGGCGAGGCTGATAAGCGACAGCACCAGTTCAGAAACCGGCATATCCCGGAACAGGAGGCTAAAGACAAACAGCGCCACCATCATCACCAGGATAGTAATAAAGATGGTTTTACCGAGCTTATCCATCTGCACCATCAGCGGCGTGCGGTGCTTTTCAATGTCGGACATCATCTGATTGATGTGGCCAAGCTCGGTCTCGCCCCCGGTTGCCACCACCACGCCTTTACCGCCGCCGGAGCTAACGGTGGTGCCTGAGTAGAGCAGATTATACCGGTCACCTAACGGCAGTTCCCCGCTTAACGCATCGCTGTTTTTCTCAACAACGGTGGATTCGCCGGTCAGGATGGCCTCCTCCACGCGAAGGTTATGCGCTTCAATGACGCGCAGGTCCGCAGGGATACGATCCCCGGCACGGATCACCACGATATCTCCCGGCACCAGCGCCGTGGTGGGGATCGTTTCATGATTCCCCTGTCGTACCACCACGGCTTCGCTGGAGAGCATATTGCGAATACTCTGCAACGATTTTTCAGCATTGCTCTCCTGGATATGGCCAATCAGCGCGTTAATGATGGCAACCCCAAGGATCACAAACATGTCTACCCAGTGGCCCATAAAGAGCTTAAGCAACGCGGCCACCAGCAGAACGTAAATTAATACATCGTTAAAATGCGCCAGGAAGCGCAGCCAGGCGGGTTTGCCCTTTTTTTGCGGCAACGCATTCTCACCATGCTGCTGAAGTCGGGCTGATGCCTCAGTGCCGCTAAGTCCTTCCAGAGTGGAGTGGATATTCGACAGGGTTTCGTCAACGGTTTGTTGATAATACGGACGTTCAGGTTTTCCTGTTTTCATCGTTCCTTCCTCAGGTTCTATTCAGAAATCACCTTGCTTTCATGTAATTAACGAATAACGAAAACAGGAACATGGGCGTAACGGACAATACTTGCCGCCTCCGAACCTAACAAATGGGTTTGAATATTGGGATTTCGAGAGCCGACAATAATCGCGCCAGCAGCAAGTTCATCCGCCAGCTTAATAACCTCATCACGAACATTTCCGCTACGAACATGGAGATGAACACGATCTTCCGGCAGATTCAATTTTTTGACCAGGTCAGACAGTTTTTCTTTCGAATTATTAATCATATATTCATCCATCTTGCGCGCATCTGAAATAAAACCGCGCGTCAGTTCGGCTGAAAATTTGGGCATGACGTGCAGCAAATGAATGTCACCCGATGCGCTTTGCGCCAGAAACTGTGCATGCTGCAACGCTTTATCCGCCAGGCTTGTCTCGTAGACATCCACCGGAACGAGAATGTTTTTATACATATCGAGCATCCTTTTTATAACCAACACGAGAGTGAATGAAGCAAAAAAACGCATTAAATGCAGGGGGTTGCCCTTAATGCCAGTTACGGTAAAAAGAGATGGATGATATTAAACGTAGCACAGGAATATCAGGTTTAGCGCTTGCCCACTGATAATGGTTATTTAACATTTATCTTTTCGCAGGCTATGCTCATAGTCAGCCACCGCTTCCGGCTCATGGAGGAATTTATGTATGGTTTAAGCCTGATCCGCCTGGGTATGTTTATCGCGCTTGCTATTATCGCCAGCACGGCGATTGGTTTATTTACCTATATGGTCGTCACTGTTCTGGCTGAATAGTGTCACCCCTGTCCAGGTTATGGAATAAATAAAACAGTTATTTATTAGGGGAATACAGTGAACCGCTACCTCTCTCTTTTACCGTTCGTTTTGTTAACGCTCACGGCGTGCGACCCGAAACCCAAGCAAGCGTCCCCCCTGCCCAGGATGGTAAAAGTGGCGGAGGTGACGGTTCCCGGTCACGCCCAGCAGCGCGTTTTCCCCGCCCGCATTGAATCGGGCGATGCCACAGACCTTTCCTTCAAGCGCGCAGGCCAAATTGAAGCGCTCGATGTACGTCAGGGCGCAGCCGTTAAACAGGGGCAACAGCTTGCCAGACTGAACGCCCGTGAAGCCCAGCAGCGGGTTAACGACAGACAAACGGCGGCGACGCTGGCCCAGAGGCAGTTCGATCGCTTCCAGACGCTGGCGGGCCGCCAGGCGATTTCCAAAGCAGAAATGGACGTGCAGCGCGCGAACCGCGATTCGGCGAATGCGGCGCTGCAGATTGCCCGAGAAGAGCTGAATCAGATGACGCTCGTCGCCCCCTTCAGCGGGACGGTGGCCAGCGTACATGTCCGAAACCATCAGGTGGTGTCAGCCGGTCAGCCCATCGCGACGTTAACCCGCACCGACCTGCTGGACGTTGTGTTTAGTATTCCTGAGAACCTTTTTAAGACCTTTGATATTCGCAACGCGCAGTATCGCCCCGTGGTGAGAATTAACGCCATTCCGGATCGGGAATTTACCGCCGTCTACAAAGAGCACTCGGGCAGCAGCGACAGCAATACCCTGACCTGGCAGGTGATACTGACCATGCCGCGACCAGATGATTTTCCCGCCGTCGGTGGCGTAAGCGGTACGGTGACCATCAATTTAACCAACCTCCCTGCTGGCGCAGGCGCTCAGGCGCTGGTCGTACCGGTTGAAGCCGTCTTTAACCCGGACAACAGCCCGCGCAATGAGCCGCACGTCTGGGTCGTGGCAGGAGAAGGCGACGCGCTCCATCTTGAAGACCGCAAGGTCAGCGTAGGTCAAGTGAGTAGCGAAGGCGTAACGATCGTCAGCGGACTTAAAGCGGGCGAACGCGTGGTTGCCGCAGGCGTTGGGGAACTCCATGCTAACCAGCCGGTGCGTATCTGGACGCGTGAACGGGGACTGTAATGGAGATTTCTCGTCAATTTATTAATAACCCCGTACGCGTCTGGCTAACGATTCTGCTGCTGGGCATCGGGGGTATTTTCGCCCTGTTAAATATCGGCAGGCTGGAAGATCCCGCCTTTACCATCAAAACCGCAGTGGTGGTCACCCACTCCCCCGGCGCATCCGCTCAGCAGGTTGAAGAAGAGGTGACGCTTCCGCTGGAGAATGCCCTTCAGCAGCTGCCTTACCTGGACAACGTGAGCTCTATCTCTTCAAACGGTCTGTCGCAAATCACCGTTAACATCGCGTCACGCTATCACTCGAACGAACTGCCGCAGATTTGGGATGAACTGCGCCGTCGCGTGGGCGACGCCTCGCGTCAGTTCCCGCCCGGCGTCGTCACGCCCTTTGTAAATGACGATTTCGGCGACGTATTCGGCTTCTTCTTCGCCATTTCCGGGGATGAATTCAGTAATCCTGAACTGGTGAGATATGCGGAGCAACTGCGCCGCGAGTTAATTCTGGTTCCCGGGGTTGCGAAGGTCGCCATCGGCGGGGCCATTAGCCAGCAGGTCAACATCGATATCTCTCTGACCAAAATGGCCGCGCGCGGCATTACGCTGAACCAGCTTTCCGCTCTGCTCAGCAGACTTAACGTCGTTTCCAGCGCCGGAGAAATCACTTCCGGCAGCGAATCCATTCGTCTGCACCCGACCGGCGAATTCGAGAATCTTGATGAACTGGCGGATCTCATCATCACGCCTTCCGGCACCGGGGCGGCGACGCGTCTGCGGGACATCGCCACGCTGTCGCGCGGGCTAAACGAATCGCCGGCCAGTATCTACCATGCCAACGGCAAAAAAGCCGTCACCATGGGCGTCTCGTTTATTCCCGGCGTGAATGTGATCGACGTGGGCCACGCGCTGGAGGCGAAGCTAAACCAGATGTCGGCGGAAAAACCGGCAGGCATACAGATAGACCTGTTTTACGATCAGGCAGCCGAAGTGGGCCACTCTGTTAACGGTTTTATTATTAACTTCCTGATGGCGCTGGCGATCGTCATCGGCGTGCTGCTGATCTTTATGGGGGTGCGCAGCGGGATAATCATCGCGGTTTCTCTGGCCCTTAACGTGCTGGGTACGCTGCTGATTATGTATCTGTGTGGCATTGAGCTGCAGCGGATCTCGCTCGGGGCGCTGATTATTGCCCTCAGCATGCTGGTGGATAACGCCATCGTAATTGTTGAAGGGGTGTTGATTGCCCGGCAGCAGGGCTCACCGCTGTTAACCGCCGTTAATAATATCATCCGCCGCTCCGCCCTGCCGCTGCTGGGGGCGACGGTGATCGCCATCCTTGCGTTTGCGCCTATCGGGCTGTCGCAGGATTCCACCGGGGAATACTGTAAATCCCTTTTCCAGGTGCTTCTGATTTCCCTGATGCTGAGCTGGTTCTCGGCGCTCACCCTCACCCCGGTGCTGATTAAGTGGTGGTTGTTTAAAAACGACAGCGCGCCGGACAACGCCGACGAGTCAGATCCTTACGACAAACGTCTCTACCGCCTCTACCAGCGCCTGCTTAACACGCTGCTGCACCATAAGGCACCGACGCTGGTAGTGATGGCCGCCCTGCTGGCCGCGTCTGTCTGGGGGTTTGGCGCGGTGCGGCAAAACTTTTTCCCGTCGTCCAATACGCCGATTTTCTTTGTCGACCTGTGGTTACCCTACGGGACCGATATCAAATGGACCGAGAAAATGACCGGCGATATTGAGAAAACCATCACGGGCCAGCCCGGCGTGGAAACCACCGTCTCTACCATCGGTCAGGGGAGCATGCGCTTTATTCTGACCTACAGCGGACAGCGGCAGTACAGCAACTACGCGCAGATCATGGTGCGCATGGATGACCAGCGCAACATCTCCGCTCTGACGCGCTACGTGGATGAGTACATCGCGCGAAACTACCCGCAGGTCAACGCCAGCACGAAGCGGGTGATGTTTGGACCCTCCGGCGACAGCGCCATTGAAGTGCGTATTAAAGGCCCGGATCCTGACAGGCTGCGCCTGATTGCCAGCCAGGTGGACGATATTCTGGCGCGCGACCCGGCCACGGGGAGCGTCCGAAACGACTGGCAAAACCGCAGCAAGGTGATCCGTCCGCAGTACGTCGCCGCGCTGGGACGCGAGCTTGGCGTGGATAAGCAGGACGTCGACAACGCGCTGGAAATGAATTTCTCTGGCAGCCGGGCGGGGTTGTATCGGGAAGGCAGCGACCTGCTGCCCGTGGTGGTGAGGCCCCCGGAAAGTGAAAGGCTGGATGCCAGTCACCTGAACAACGTGCTGGTGTGGAGCCAGGCGCGGCAGCAGTATATCCCGCTGAGTAACGTCGTCAGCAGCTTCTCGCTGGAGTGGGAAGATCCGCTCATCCTTCGACGCGACCGCTCGCGGGTACTGACGGTTCAGACGGACCCGGACCCGCTGAGCCAGCAAACCTCCGGCGATATTCTCGCCCGCGTCAAGCCGCAAGTGGATGCCCTTCCCCTGCCACACGGCTACAGCATCGAGTGGGGAGGCGATGCGGAAAACTCCAGCGAAGCGCAGCAAGGGCTATTCACTACGCTGCCTCTCGGGTATCTGGTGATGTTTGTCATTACGGTGCTGATGTTCAGCTCTGTAAAAAATGCCGTCGCAATCTGGCTGACCGTACCGCTGGCGCTGATTGGCGTCACGCCAGGATTTTTAATTACCGGCATTCCCTTTGGCTTTATGGCGCTGATAGGTCTGCTGAGCCTGAGCGGAATGCTCATCCGCAACGGCATCGTGCTGGTTGAAGAGATTGAACAGCAGAAAATGCAAAAGGATCAGCACAGCGCGATCGTTTATGCCGCCACCTCGCGCCTGCGCCCTATCCTGCTCACCGCGTTCACTACCGTACTTGGCCTGGCTCCGCTGCTGCTGGATGTTTTCTTCCAGAGCATGGCCGTTGTGATTATGTTTGGACTGGGGTTTGCTACAATCCTGACGCTGCTGGTACTCCCCGTGATCTACGCGTGTTTCCATCGTAAGGACGAAGCCAAACAACAATGAATGCGACAGGGCTGAACATTATCAAGACGCTGGGCTGTATGACGGCGGTGACCTTCTTTACCATCTACAACACCTGGGATCATTATGATTATGACTATCACTGGATCCTGGGGTTTTTAACCTTTATCTCGACGATTGCCACACCGCTGTTTTTTGTGGTGTCGGGCTATCTCGACGGACAATCGCGGCACGGCACGCGCTGGCAGCTGGGTAAAATTAAAAGTCTGGTGATTGTTTTTCTGTTCTGGATAACGATCTACTACCTGTGGGAACCTTATCAGCGCGGGTATTTAATCCAGCCCTGGTTCGTGTTCGCCTTTGTCGTAATTTACACCTTCCACCCGGTGGTTGAGTGGCTTAGCCAGCGAAGAGCGCTGTTCAGCGGCGTAATTGCTGCCCTGCTGTTCTTTTCTTACGGCTACGATCTGCTATCGGCGCTTTATCCTGAAACGCACGTCCTTTCTCTTTCACCGCAGTATCGGCTGTGGACGTGGCTGCTGTTTTATCTGACGGGGCAACTTTTCTGCGACCCTAAAATCGCCGAGTGGATAAGCCGCAAAAATGTAGTCAGGGCGGCGGTTATCGCCATCCCGTTTATCTATCTTTTCACCTGGTTTTACGAGCGCCACTTCTTTTTTGCCCTGTTTAAGGCCGACAGAAACGCCTTTATTCTCACCGGCTCGCAGATCTACATCCTGATTATTGCCCTGGTGATTGCGGCGAACGGCGTGCGCTTTCGCCGCAATGCTGAGTTCAAGGAGTCCATTCTGGCCGCCATCAGCAAAACGATGACCGGCGTATATATTGTGCACTACTCGGTGTTTCATCTGCTGACGGCGCTGATACCGGTGACCTCTCTCGGAATGAAGCTGGCGCTGATTGTGCTTACGTTCGTCACCTCTGTTCTCTTCTCCATGCTGGTATTGTCTAACGCCGTGGCAAAAAAGGTGATCACCCTTTAAAAGCCTAAGCGCAGCCAGGCAAAAAGCACGTTGCCGTTGTTATAGGTTCCAGGAATATAGGTGAACTGGACGGTAACGCGCTTGTAGCCGGCAGAGAACAGCGGGAAGATAAACGGTAGCGGGACATAGTTTGCAAAATCATCTCGCGCCGTGATGCCCGCTGCAGCACCGAGCCCAAGGCGGAAATCTTTGGCATTATCCAGATACCAGCCCTTCTCCCAGCCATAGCCCATCGCGGGCTGCCATTCGTTGTGCGAGTCCTTGAACATCATCGCGAAAAGCGCGCTCCAGTTGCCCTCTTCGTTATAGCGGGAAACGCCCAGGCCACCGCCCCACGGCATTTCGTTGTACTTATCGGTTTTTTCTTTGTCGTACATAAAGCGAGCGTGCCAGCTCAGAAACGGCAGGTACAGATCGTAACGTTGAGGCTGCTCCCAGGTTTGCGAAATATCGTCCGTCAGCGCGTTCCACCAGCCGCTGATACGCTGTTCACCATAGACGTTGGGCTCCGCATGAAGCGGTGCGACGAATAAAAACAGAATCATCCAGAATGCCGAAAAGGTGCGTTGCATCGTTATTCCCTCAGCTTAACTCACGCGCGGTCACTATTACTGTAAACCATTCAGCCTTTAACGGAGCCAGAAGACACAATTATCTCGCTGCAGGCGAAGATGAAATTTATTTATTCAGCACCTTCAGGAAAGATAAAAACGTTTTCTCAGGCGTTTTGTCGCGGTAGTCTCATAGGTTCCGTTTATATGACGGCGCAATGTGAGTGACCTTTTCTTATACCAATAATTAAAAATTAGTACGGACAGGACAACTATGGACTCCACCCTCATCTCCGATCGTCCCAACGAGGAGACCCCTTCGCTCAATCGTGCCCGCCGCGCCGCACTCGGCAGCTTCGCGGGTGCCGTCGTCGACTGGTATGATTTTCTGCTTTACGGCATTACCGCCGCGCTGGTGTTTAATCGCGAATTCTTCCCCCAGGTCAGCCCTGCGATGGGCACGCTCGCCGCGTTTGCTACCTTCGGCGTTGGCTTTCTGTTTCGCCCGCTGGGGGGTGTGATCTTCGGCCACTTCGGCGACCGTCTCGGCCGCAAGCGCATGCTGATGCTCACCGTCTGGATGATGGGGATCGCCACCGCGCTGATTGGCATTCTCCCTTCGTTTTCCGCCATTGGCTGGTGGGCACCGCTGCTGCTGGTGACATTACGCGCTATTCAGGGCTTTGCCGTGGGCGGCGAATGGGGCGGCGCGGCGCTGCTATCCGTTGAGAGCGCGCCAAAAAATAAGAAAGCGTTTTACAGCAGCGGCGTGCAGGTCGGGTACGGCGTAGGGCTGTTGCTTTCCACAGGGCTGGTATCGCTCATCAGCCAGCTCACCACCGACGAGCAGTTCCTGAGCTGGGGCTGGCGCATTCCGTTCATCTTCAGCATCGTGCTGGTCATTGCCGCCCTGTGGATCCGTAACGGAATGGAGGAGTCGGCAGAGTTCGAAAAGCAGCAGGAAAAACCGGCCGCTAACAAAAGACTTCCTGTCATGGAAGCCCTTGTCCGGCACCCTGGCGCTTTTCTGAAAATTATCGCCCTGCGCCTGTGCGAGCTGCTGACGATGTATATCGTCACCGCCTTTGCCCTGAACTACTCGACGCAGAATCTCGGCCTGCCCCGTGAACTGTTCCTGAATATTGGCCTGCTGGTCGGCGGGATCAGCTGCCTGACTATCCCCTGCTTCGCCTGGCTGGCGGACAGGTTTGGTCGCCGTCGCGTTTACATCACCGGGGCGCTGATTGGGACCCTCAGCGCCTGGCCGTTCTTTATGGCGCTGGAGGCGCAGTCTGTTTTCTGGATTGTTTTCTTTGCCATCATGCTCGCTAACATCGCTCACGATATGGTGGTCTGCGTGCAGCAGCCGATGTTTACCGAGCTGTTCGGCGCCAGCTACCGCTACAGCGGCGCGGGCGTGGGCTACCAGGTCGCAAGCGTGGTTGGCGGCGGGTTTACGCCGTTTATTGCCGCTGCGCTGGTGACCTTCTCCGGCGGCAACTGGCACAGCGTGGCGATTTATCTTCTGGCCGGTTGCCTGCTGTCGGCGGCAACGGCGCTGCTGATGAAAGAGACGAGCCACCGCTGATCTCACTTTTGTTTCACAGGCGTGTGACATACTATCGGGTAGAGTCGCACACCTGTGGAACAAGGAGACAGAGATGAATAATAAGGGCTCCAGCCTGACCCCGGCTCAGGCGCTGGAAAAACTCGACGCGCTGTATGAACAGTCCGTCAACGCGCTGCGCAGCGCCATTAGCGAATATATCGAAACAGGGAAACTCCCCGACCAAAAGGCCAGAACCGAGGGCCTTTTTGTTTATCCATCGCTCTCTGTGACCTGGGACGGCAGCGCCAGCAGTAATCCCAAAACCCGCGCCTACGCCCGTTTTACCCACTCCGGCTGCTACAGCACCACCGTCACCCGCCCTGCGCTGTTCCGCCCGTATCTTGAAGAACAGCTTACGCTGTTGTATCAGGATTACGGCGCGCGCATTTCCGTTGAGCCCTCGCAGCATGAGATCCCTTATCCGTACGTGATTGACGGTTCGGCGTTAACCCTTGACCGCTCCATGAGCGCGGGGCTGACCCGCCACTTCCCGACCACCGAGCTTTCGCAGATTGGCGATGAAACGGCAGACGGGATTTATCACCCGGCCGAATTTTCTCCTCTGTCGCACTTTGACGCCCGCCGGGTCGATTTCTCCCTGGCGCGCCTGCGCCACTACACAGGTACACCAGTCGAACATTTCCAGCCGTTCGTGCTCTTTACCAACTACACCCGCTACGTTGACGAATTTGTCCGCTGGGGCTGCAGCCAGATCCTCGACCCCGAAAGCCCGTATATCGCGCTCTCCTGCGCGGGCGGGATCTGGATCACCGCGGAGACCGAAGCGCCCGAGCAGGCTATCTCCGATCTGGCGTGGAAAAAACACCAGATGCCCGCCTGGCACCTGATCACCGCCGACGGTCAGGGCATTACGCTGATCAACATCGGCGTCGGCCCGTCAAACGCCAAAACCATCTGCGACCATCTGGCGGTACTGCGCCCGGACGTGTGGCTGATGATTGGTCACTGCGGCGGCCTGCGCGAAAGCCAGCTGATTGGCGACTACGTGCTCGCCCACGCCTATCTGCGCGATGACCACGTGCTTGATGCGGTGCTGCCGCCGGATATTCCAATCCCGAGCATCGCCGAAGTGCAGCGTGCGCTGTACGACGCCACCAAAGAGGTCAGCGGCATGCCGGGAGAAGAAGTTAAGCAGCGGCTGCGCACCGGTACGGTCGTCACGACGGATGACCGCAACTGGGAGCTGCGTTACTCCGCATCGGCGCTGCGCTTCAACCTGAGCCGCGCGGTGGCGATCGATATGGAGAGCGCCACCATCGCCGCACAGGGCTATCGCTTCCGCGTTCCGTACGGCACGCTGCTGTGCGTCTCCGATAAGCCGCTGCACGGCGAAATTAAGCTGCCCGGCCAGGCCAACCGTTTCTACGAAGGGGCTATCTCAGAGCATCTGCAAATCGGCATTCGCGCTATCGACCTGCTTCGGGCGGAAGGTGACAGGCTCCATTCGCGCAAGCTGCGCACCTTCAACGAGCCGCCGTTCCGCTAATAACGATAAGGAAAAACAATGTCCAGCACATCACCGCTCTCTGCCCTGCGCCACTGGCTTGAGGCCAGCCATCTCGACGGGATGATCGTCCCGCGCGCGGATGCCTGGCAGAGCGAATACTGCGCGCCGTACGACGAAAAGCTGGCCTGGCTGACGGGCTTTGACGGCTCTGCCGGCGTCGCGCTGGTACTGAAGGATAAAGCGCTACTGTTCGTCGACGGGCGCTATCAGGTCCAGGCCCGCGTTCAGGTGAATCTGGACGAGATTGAAATCCGCCACCTGCACAACGAGCCGCTGGCTGAATGGCTGGCAGAAAACGTTGAGTCAGGCACGCGCATCGGTTTTGACCCGCTGTTGATGACCCACTCGGAGTTTGAGCAACTGTCCGCCACGCCTTGCGAGCTGGTCCCGCTGAAAGCCTCGCCGTTTGACACCTTATGGACCGATCGCCCTGCCGCGCCGGCGGGGCTTATCCGGAATATGCCGATTGAACACAGCGGCGAACGCAGCGCGGACAAACGCCAGCGCGTCGCTGCTATGCTGGCCGCGAACAATGCCGATTATCTCGCCGTTACGCTGCCGGATAATATCGCCTGGCTGTTAAACGTGCGTGGCGCGGATATCCCATACAGCCCGGTACCGCTCTCCTTTGCCCTTCTTGGACGTGACGGTCACGTTGAGTGGTTTGTTAACGACAACAAGCTCAGCGCCCTGCCTGACGATGTGCGCAATGCGTTTACCATTGCACCACAGAACGCCTTTGTCGAACGCTGCCAGCAGATTGCTGAAGGCAAACGGGTGATGGTTGATGCCGATTCCGCGCCGGTTGCTCTGCGCTTCGCCATTGAACCACGCGGAGAAATTGTCTGGCGGACGGACCCTATCACCCTGATGAAAGCCACTAAAAACCCGGTAGAACTGGCAGGCTATCGCGAGTGTCATTACCAGGACGGTGCCGCGTGGGTCAACTTCCTCGCCTGGCTGAGCCGCGAAGTGCCGCTTCGCGAGGCGGCAGGAGATCCGCTCACCGAGCTGGAAGTCCAGGCGCAGCAGCTGGCGTTCCGCAAACAGCAGCCGGGGTTCATCGAGCAAAGTTTTGCGACCATCTCCGCCTCTTCGAGCAATGCGGCGATGTGCCACTATCATTCGAGCGAGGCCAGCAATAAGCCCATCGGTCACAATCATTTTTACCTGAACGATTCCGGCGGTCAGTACGTTAATGGCACCACTGACGCCACGCGCACGCTGGCATGGGGTCAGGTCGACCCGGAGCAGCGCCTGCACTACACTGCCGTGCTGAGAGGCTTCCTGTCGCTCATTACCCTGCAGTTCCCTTCCGGGACTCAGGGACATCAGCTGGATGCATTTGCGCGTCGCCCGCTGTGGGAGATGGGGCTGGATTACGATCACGGTACGGGGCACGGCGTGGGGCACCAGCTGCTGATCCATGAGAACCCGCATCGCATCGCCAAAAAGGTTAACCCGTGGCCGCTGGTGGCGGGAAATATCATGACTATCGAGCCGGGCTACTATCTGGGCGATAGCCACGGTATCCGTATTGAAAACCAGGTGGAGATTGTGGAGAGCCGCCCGGGATTCTGCAAATTTGCCTCGCTGACGCTTATCCCGATCGACTTAAGTCAGGTTGAGCTGCATCTGTTGAACGAGCAGGAAAAACAGTGGCTGGATGCGTATCACCAGCAGGTCCGTGAGGCGCTGTCACCGCTGGTGAACAGCGATGCGCGTCCGTGGCTGGTAGAGGCGACGGCGCCGGTTCGCGTCAAACAGTAGTTCGGTTTGTTGCCCGGTGGCGCTGCGCTTGCCGGGCCTACAGTCCCGTAGATCGCGTAAGGCGAAGCCGCCACCCGACAATTTTACCCGGCGCAGAAAAGCAAAAAGCCTGCTTCAAAAGCAGGCTTTTTAAATTTGGCTCCTCTGACTGGACTCGAACCAGTGACATACGGATTAACAGTCCGCCGTTCTACCGACTGAACTACAGAGGAATCGTTGTGGAGGCTTATCTTAGCGGCGAAAAAAGTTTTGTCAAACCTGATCTTAGGGAAAATCGACCGATTGCTGATTCTGTCGTCAGTTTGTTGTAAATCCACACATCTTTTTCTGGAAAATACTTTGCAGGATTAGCATTTGTCCCCCATCATTTGAAATGGAGTTTCAACTTTTCTCGCTAAGGTCCATTTTGAACGTCACTGCCTCCTTACGCCAGGCGATAACGCGCACGCCATGGTATGCAAAACGTAAAAGCTATCGTGTCCTGTTCTGGCGTGAAATCACCCCTCTTGCTGTGCCTATCTTCCTGGAAAATACCTGCGTTCTGCTGATGGGGGTTCTGAGCACCTTTCTGGTGAGCTGGCTGGGTAAAGAGGCGATGGCTGGGGTTGGGCTGGCGGACAGCTTTAACATGGTGGTGATCTCGTTCTTTGCCGCCATAGACCTCGGGACGACGGTGGTGGTGGCCTTTAGCCTCGGCAAGCTGGATCCCAAACGTGCACGCGAGGCGGCCCGCCAGTCGCTGATGATCATGACCATTTTTTCGATCGTCCTGGCGGCGGTGATCCACTATTTTGGTAAAGAGATTATCGACTTTGTCGCCGGGGAGGCCACGAACGAGGTTAAAGACCTGGCGCTGACCTACCTGGAGATGACCGTCATAAGCTATCCGGCAGCGGCCATTGCCCTTATTGGCAGCGGCGCGCTGCGCGGGGCGGGCAACACCAAAATTCCGCTACTGATCAACGGCGGGATGAATATCCTCAATATCATTATCAGCAGCGTGCTGATCTACGGCGTGTTCTCGTGGGACGGGCTCGGCTTCGTCGGCGCCGGACTGGGTTTAACCATTTCACGCTATATCGGTGCGGCAGCCATCATCGGGGTACTGATGGCGGGGATCACCCCCTCGCTACGCCTTACGCTGAAAAGCTATTTCCGCCCCTTTAATTTCGCCATTATCTGGGAAGTGATGGGGATCGGTATTCCTGCGAGCATTGAGTCGGTGCTGTTTAACGGCGGGAAATTGCTGACGCAGGTGTTTGTCGCCGGGATGGGCACCGACGTGATCGCCGGTAACTTTATCGCTTTTTCCATCGCCTCGCTGATTAACCTGCCGGGTAACGCGCTGGGGTCGGCATCGACCATCATCACCGGTAAACGGCTCGGGAAAGGGCAGATAGGCCAGGCGGAGCGGCAGCTGCGGCATGTTTTCTGGCTGTCGACCATTGGACTGACGCTGATCGCCTGGGGAACTGCGCCCTTTGCCGGGCTGATGGCCTCGTTTTATACCCACGAAGACGACGTTAAAGAGGTCGTTAAGATCCTCATCTGGCTCAACGCGGCCTTTATGCCCATCTGGGCGGCCTCATGGGTATTGCCCGCCGGGCTGAAGGGGGCGCGCGACGCCCGCTTTGCGATGTGGGTTTCGATGCTCGGCATGTGGGGATGTCGCGTTGTGGCGGGGTATACGCTCGGGGTAATGCTCGGATGGGGAGTGGTCGGCGTCTGGCTGGGGATGTTCCTCGACTGGGCCGTACGTGGGGCGCTGTTCTACTGGCGGATGGTCAGCGGGCGCTGGCTGTGGAAATATCCGCGGAAAAATGCCTGACAATTGCGCGAAGTGGAGAATAATTCGGCAAACGATCGGAAATATGCATTCTGCCTTTGACATCCCGGCGGAGCATCGATAATATGCGCCCCGTTCACACGATTCCTCTGTAGTTCAGTCGGTAGAACGGCGGACTGTTAATCCGTATGTCACTGGTTCGAGTCCAGTCAGAGGAGCCAAATTTAAAAAGCCTGCTTTTAAAGCAGGCTTTTTGCTTTGCGGATGAGGGAAAATGAACGCTCTGTTTGTCTACGGCACGCTGCGCCCGGGCCATTCTAATGCGCATATTCTTGAGAACATCGGCGGCGAATGGCTGGCCGGTTCCGTATCCGGCACGTTTTACGAACGCGGCTGGGGTGCTGCGGCGGACTTCCCGGGGATTGTGCTCCACCCCGATGGTCCCCGCGTCGAAGGCTATCTGTTTATCTCTGATAACCTTGCCGCACACTGGCAAATGCTGGATGAGTTTGAAGACGGCTATGACCGGGTTGAGGTCGCAGTGACCACCTCTGAAGGCAAGCAGGTTCAGGCCTGGATTTATCAGCTGCAGCCGCGTTCTGAGTCATAAAAAAAAGGCTCTCTGTCACCAGAGAGCCTTTTTCACGATTCGCTGCGATTACTCGCTTTTTGCTTCGCCGTTTTTGATTTCGCCCATCACTTTCAGCTTCTTGGAGATGTCGCGACGCTCTTTGGACAGCTCTGCGTTTTTGATGATGTAGTCATCAACGCGGTCTTCATAGTCGCTCTTCATGCTGGCGATGATGCCCTGAATAGCTTCAACGCTCATGCCTGGCTTGATGTAGTCGCTCAGGTTGTCGAGCAGCAGAACACGTTTCTGGTTGTCACGGATCTTCTTCTCAACGTCCTGGATTTCACGCTGCAGTTTGTTTTTGCGGCGGAACAGGCGGACGAATTCCAGAACATCCTGGAACGAAGGCTTGGTAGTTTCCATTTTTACACCCCTGATAATGTGAGATTCGGATTCGTTAAAGCAACCGTTGTAACAATA
>NZ_CDRQYH010000035.1:0-330 GCF_977039595.1 Enterobacter sp. | reverse complement strand
CCTTACTGACAGCGGCTGCGAATGACAATGGCTACATCGTTTAAAGCTATCATAACCCCAATTGCTGCTGAATCGAAGCAGCAGGCGTCACATCCGCGTTTTATTTGCGCAGCGCCCGACAAATCAGGTGCGATAGCAGCTCAAGCTGTCGCGCTAGCTCCAGGCTCAGCCAGACATAGCCGTGAATGGGCGTTTCCGCCACGTTATCGCCCTGCCGCTCGTTGATTAACTGCTTCAGTTCCGCCACGATTTCATTGAGCCGCTCGCTGTTCGCCAGCACGGGCTGCGGGTTGCCTTCATAGAGCGCATGGGCGATGGTCAGCAGGGTCT
>NZ_CDRQYH010000034.1:0-40549 GCF_977039595.1 Enterobacter sp. | reverse complement strand
CGGCAAAAAGATTGGTATGCACCCGATTGATGTCGCCATCGTCTCATGCTGCCAGAGCGGCCAGGGCGGAACCGGCGACGTGGCGATCCTGACCGCAGGCAACCGCATGAGCCTGATGCCGTTCGCCCAGATTGCTACCCGAATTGGCGGCGCGATTAACGTCTCTGTCTCACTGCTGATTCTGGGCAACTTCCTCGTTTAAGTTTTCAGGAAAGAACAATGAAACTCGCAAGCTTTTTATACCAGGGAAAACGCAGCTACGGCATCGTCCAGGCCGACGGCGTGATTGATTTAGGCCGCCGTCTTGGTGACCGCTACAGCGACCTTAAAGCGCTGCTGCAGGGTAACGGGCTGGCACAGGCCACCCGCTACCTGAACGATGCCGTGGACGTGCCGATGAGCGCCATCACCTTCTTACCGGTGATTGAGCAGCCGGAAAAAATCCTCTGCGTGGGCATGAACTACGCCGACAAGCGCAAGGAGTTTGACCAGCACAACCCGGCCCCAACCCTGTTTGTCCGTTTTCCGGATTCACAGACCGGCCACAACGAACCAGTGCTGAAGCCGCGCCACTCCAGCGAATTCGACTATGAAGGCGAGCTGGCGGTGATCATCGGTAAAGGCGGGGAAAACATCAGCCGTGACGACGCCCTGCGTCACGTGGCGGGCTACAGCTGCTACATGGACGGCTCCGCCCGCGACTGGCAGCACACCTGGTTTACCGCCGGTAAAAACTGGCGCAAAACCGGCGCGTTTGGCCCGTGGATGGCGACGGCAGATGAGATCCCCGATCCGCACAGGCTTGCAATCCGCACCTGGCTCAACGGCCGCATGGTGCAGGAAGACAACACCAGCAGCATGATCCACAAGGTTGCGGAGCTGATCGAGTACATCAGCACCTTCACCCGCTTAAGTCCCGGCGATGTGATCATCACCGGATCCCCGGGCGGGGTGGGTAAAAAGCGCAATCCGCCGCTGTTTATGAAAGAGGGCGATCGCATTGAGGTGGAGATCGAGCATATCGGTCATCTCAGCAACGTGATCGTGGAAGCGCCAGCCATCGGGCTTGCGGCAGCACATTAAGTAAGGCGGCAGCATGCAATCGCAACCCATCGATTTTCGCCACACCCTCGTGGCGAAACACCCGGAACGCTTAAGCCAGATCCGCTACCTGCTGGCAGACAGCGGCCTTGGCCTGGACAACGACATCACGCTGTTCGTCGAAGCCTGGTCCGGCTCGCAGCTGGTGGGTTGCGCAGGGCTTGCTGCCAACGTTATCAAATGCGTGGCGGTCAACGAGCAGCTTCGCGGCGAGAACCTCAGCGCGCGGCTGCTGGCAGAGGTGGAAAATGCGGCGCTGGAGTGCGGCCATTTTCACCTCTTCCTCTGCACCCGTCCGTGCAACCGGGAGCGCTTTGCCCGCAGCGGCTTCTGGCCGATTGCCCAGAGCGGGAACAACGCGGTGCTGATGGAGAACACCCCGCAGGGGATCGAGCGCTACTGCCGTTCCCTGAGCGCGAAGCGCAAGTGCGGGAAGAACATTGGCGCCATCGTGATGAACGCCAATCCGTTCACCCTCGGCCACCGCCATCTGGTGGAGCAGGCGGCGCAGCGGTGCGATGCCCTGCATCTTTTTGTGGTGCGTGAAGACGCCTCGTTCTTCCCGTTCAGCGCGCGTCTGGAGATGGTGCGCGCGGGCGTGGCGCATCTGCCGAACGTCGTGGTGCATGAAGGCTCGCAGTACATCATCTCTCGCGCCACCTTTCCGGCCTACTTCCTGAAGGAGACCGGCAAAGTGCAGCAGGCGTGGAGCGAGATCGACGTGCTGATCTTCCGGGACTTCATTGCCCCGGCGCTGGGCATCACGCACCGCTTCATCGGCTCGGAGCCGTTCTGCGATATCACCCGCCAGTACAACCAGACGCTGCACGACCTGCTGGCCTCGCATATTGAGGTGGTGGAAATGCCGCGCATCAAGGCCACCGGTAACGCCATATCGGCGTCCGAAGTGCGCCGCTTACTGAAGACACAGCAGTTTTCCCGGATCCGGGAGATTGTCCCGGACTCCACCTTCGCGCATCTCGAAACGCATTACCGTGCGAGTGCGGAAGTCGCTTAACTACCAGGAATTTATCATGAAAATTGTAAGGGAGGCGCTGGCCGGAACGCAGGAGTCCAGCGACCTGATGGTGAAAATCGCTCCCGCTCAAGGCGAGCTGGAGATAGTCATCCACAGTGAAGTGATTAAGCAGTTTGGCGAACAAATTCGCCAGGTGGTCAACGACACGTTGCGCGCCATGAACGTGCACCAGGGATTAATTATTATTGAAGACAAAGGGGCGCTGGACTGTGTGATCCGCGCCCGCCTGCAAAGCGCGCTTATGCGTGCCGCCGATGCACAGGCCATCAACTGGGGGGCGCTGAAATGAGCAAACTCCGCCGCAGTATGCTGTTCCTGCCGGGTGCCAACGCCGCCATGCTCTCCACCGCCTTTATCTACCGTCCCGACTCCATCATGTTTGATCTTGAGGACGCCGTTGCCCTGCGCGAGAAGGATACTGCGCGCATGCTGGTGTTCCATGCCCTGCAGCACCCGATGTATCAGGATATCGAAACCGTGGTGCGCATTAACCCGCTGAGCACGCCGTTTGGCCTGCTGGATCTGGAAGCCGCCGTGCGGGCAGGCGTGGACGTGATCCGACTGCCGAAAACCGACACGCCGGACGACATCTACGAGCTGGAAGGCCACCTTGAGCGCATCGAGCAGGAGTGTGGCCGCGAGGTCGGCTCCACCCGCGTAATGGCGGCGATTGAGTCGGCCATTGGCGTCATCAACGCCGTGGCGATTGCCCGCAGCTCTCCGCGCCTCATCGGCATTGCGCTGGCCGCCTTTGACTACGTGATGGACATGCAGACCGAGCGCGGCGACGGCACCGAGCTGTTCTACGCCCGCTGCGCCGTGCTGCACGCCGCCCGCGCGGCGGGTATCGACGCCTTCGACGTGGTGTGGTCAGACGTTAACGACGAGGCCGGGTTCCTGCGCGAGGTCGATCTGATCCGCAAGATGGGCTTTAACGGCAAATCGCTGATTAACCCGCGCCAGATTGACCTGCTGCACAACGCCTACGCCCCGACGCAGGAAGAGGTGGATCACGCCAAAAGGGTGATTGAGGCTGCAGAAGAGGGCGAGCGTAACGGCCTGGGCGTGGTGTCGCTTAACGGCAAAATGGTGGATGCACCGATTATTAACCACGCGCAGGTGGTGCTGGAGCGCGCGGCGGCCTCCGGCGTGCGTCGGTAAGGATGAAATAATGAATCAGACAGAACTTCTTCACGTGAATTTTCCCCATCTGCGGGACCTAAAACCGTTTGATACCGCCCACAGCGCCACGCCGTGGCTGGCGGACAGCGACGCGAAACACAGCCGCAAGCTGTGCGCCTCTATTGAAGAGGCGGTTAAGCGCTGCGGCCTGCAGGACGGCATGACCATCTCCTTCCACCACGCGTTTCGCGAAGGCGATCGGGTGATCAACACCGTTGTGGCGCTACTGGCGCGCATGGGCTTTAAAAACCTGACCCTGGCCTCCAGCTCGCTGATGACCTGCAACGACGCGCTGATCGAGCATATTGAAAGTGGCGTCATCACCCGGATTTACACCTCGGGCATGCGCGGCAGGCTGGCGGATGCCATCTCCCACGGCCTGATGGACGAGCCGGTGCAAATCCACTCCCACGGCGGTCGCGTGAAGCTGCTCCAGGACGGCGAGCTGAATATCGACGTGGCGTTTCTCGGCGTGCCGTGTAGCGATGAGTTTGGCAACGCCAACGGGACGCACGGAAAATCGTGCTGCGGCTCGCTGGGCTACGCCATGGTGGACGCGCACTTTGCCCGCAAGGTAGTGCTGCTGACCGAAGAACTGGTGCCGTTTCCTAATATGCCTGCCAGCCTGGTGCAGGACCAGGTGGACTACATCGTGCAGGTTGAAAGCGTAGGCGACCCGGCGAAAATCAGCGTCGGCGCGGCGCGCGTCACCAGCAACCCGCGCGAGCTGATGATCGCCCGCTATGCGGCGGACGTGATTGAGCATTCCGGCTACTTCAAACCGGGCTTCTCGATGCAGACCG
The DNA here is from genome assembly GCF_977039595.1 of Enterobacter sp. Taxonomy (NCBI): domain Bacteria; kingdom Pseudomonadati; phylum Pseudomonadota; class Gammaproteobacteria; order Enterobacterales; family Enterobacteriaceae; genus Enterobacter; species Enterobacter sp. The sequence continues at coordinate 36,424 of NZ_CDRQYH010000034.1, read as the reverse complement.
GCTCCGGCGCGGCGGCCACGGCCTGCACCCGCTTTATGGAAGAGAAGATGGAGCGCAGCGGCGTGAAGGCACGCTTTGCGCTTGGCGGCATCACCGGCAGCCTGGTGGACCTGCACGAGAAGGGGCTGATCGAAAAGCTGCTCGATACCCAGTGCTTTGACGGCCAGGCGGCGGCTTCGCTGGCGCGCAACCCGAACCACGTGGAGATCTCCACCAACGTCTACGCCAACCCCGGCAGCAAGGCGGCAAGCTGCGACCAGCTCGACGTGGTGATCCTCAGCGCGCTGGAAATCGACGTTGATTTCAACGTCAACGTCATCACCGGCTCCGACGGGGTGATGCGAGGCGCGTCTGGCGGGCACTGCGACGTGGCCGCCGCGGCGAATCTGACCATCGTCGTCGCTCCTCTGCTGCGCAGCCGCATTCCCACGGTCGTGAAGCGGGTTACCACGCGCCTCACGCCGGGCGAAAGCATCGACGTGCTGGTCACCGACCACGGCATTGCGGTCAACCCGGCGCGCCCGGAAATCCGCGAGCGGCTGCTGGAAGCCGGGCTGAAGGTTGTGGATATCAACGCGCTGTACGAGCGGGCGATCTCCCTGACCGGCATCCCTAAACCGATAGAGTTTACCGACAAAATCGTCGGGGTGATCCGCTACCGCGACGGCAGCGTGATCGACACCGTGCGCCAGGTGAAGGAGTAAGTATGATTTCAGCGACACCCGTGCGGACGGGGGTCAGCCTGGACGAACTGCTGGCGGCGAAAGAGCGCCGCGCAGCGCGCCAGGCTGACATGCTCGAGCACTATCAACAACCGGTGATTTCCCTCACGCTGGTCACGCCGGGGGAAATCAAGGACAGCCTGCGCTACCGCAACACCATGGGCGTGGCGCTGCAAATGTGCGACCAGCTGCTGTGGGAAAACCGCTGGCAGGTGCTGGACCGCCAGGTTCTATGGCTCCCGACCGGGCCAGAAGCCCTGTGGTGCGTGGCCCATCCGGCGGCGGAAATCAAAGCGCACTGTGCGGATCTGGAGCAGACGCACCCGCTCGGCAGGCTGTGGGATCTGGACGTGATATGCCCTCAGCACGGCCACGTCGGGCGTCAGTCGCTGGGCGCAAATCTAAGGCGTTGCCTGATCTGCGACGAGACCGCTCATGCCTGTTCCCGTTCGCGCGCTCATCCTGTGGAGCAGGTGGTTTCCCGCGTGGAGAAAATGATCGATGACTGGTTTGCTCGCGACTAAACCGCGCCCGGTTGACGTGCCTGCGCTTGCCGAAGCGGCGCTGTGGCAGGAGCTGGAGCTGACGCCCAAGCCCGGGCTGGTGGACAAGCTCAATAACGGTTCCCATCGCGATATGGACCACGCGCTGTTCGTTCGCAGCATTATGGCGATTACGCCGTGGTTTACGCGCTTTGCCGAGTTGGGCAGCGCGCATGCGGATAAACCCGCTGGCGAACAGCTACGGCTTCTCCGCCCGATGGGGATGGCCTGCGAGCAGGCGATGTACGCCGCCACGAACGGAGTGAATACCCACAAGGGCGGGATTTTTGCCCTGGGTTTACTGTGCTTCGCCGCCGGTCGTGTGAAAAATATCTCTGCAGATAGCCTCTGCTGTGAGGTGAGTAACATCTGCCGCGGGCTGGTGTCGCGGGAGCTGGCCGCACGCAGCGGGCAGGCGACGGCGGGCGAGCGGCAGTTTCAGCAGTACGGCTTAACCGGGGCGCGCGGCGAGGCTGAGAGCGGCTTTGCGACGGTCCGTAAGGCGCTGGCGCAGTGGAACGGACATTCACTTCACGGCCTGCTGTTACGCCTGATGGCGGTTAATCAGGACAGTAATCTGGTTTCACGCGGCGGCATGGAAGGGCTGCGCTACGTTCAGGGCTACGCGCGGGAACTGCTGGCTAACGGCTGGGACCGCGAGGCGTTGCTTAAGATGGATAACGCACTGATTGAACGGAACCTGAGCCCGGGCGGCAGCGCGGATTTGCTGTCGGTGGGTTGGGTGCTGTCTGGAATAAAATAGCCGGGTGGCGGCTTCGCCTTACCCGGCCTACGGTCTTGTTTTGTGGGCCCGGCAAGCGCAGCGCCACCGGGCACAACAATCAATGCGCGATCGGCTGCGCACCGTGCGGTTCACGCACGTGCTTGTACTTGAACAGCGCGATGAACGCGAAGAACAGCACCAGCGAGTACGCCGCGAAGATCAGCCACACCGGCTGCCAGTTGGTGATGCCGTTAGTGGTGTACATCTCAACCACTTTACCGCTCACCACGCCGCCCAGAATACAGCCGAAGCCGTTGGTCATCATCAGGAACATACCCTGCGCGCTGGCGCGGATTTCAGGCTTCACTTCTTTTTCCACAAACACCGAACCGGAGATGTTGAAGAAGTCGAAGGCGCAGCCGTAAACAATCATCGACAGCACCAGCAGCACGGTGCCGAACGGGCTTGGATCGCCGTAGGCGAACAGGCCGAAGCGCAACATCCACGCCGCGATACTGATCAGCATGACGTTCTTGATGCCGTAGCGGCTCAGGAAGAACGGGATGGTCAGGATGAACAGCGTCTCAGAGATCTGAGAGATGGACATCATCACCGACGCATGTTCAACGATAAAACTGCCGGAGAACAGCGGGTTGTTATCGAAGCTGTGCAGGAAGGTGTTGCCGAACATGTTGGTGATCTGCAGCTCCGCGCCCAGCAGCATGGAGAAGATAAAGAAGATCGCCATGCGTTTGTTTTTGAACAGCGCGAAGGCGTCCAGGCCGAGCATGGTGCTCCAGCTCTGGTTTTTCTGCTGGTTAGAAACCGGAATGGTCGGCAACGTCAGGGTGAAGATCGCCAACACCACGGAGAGCGCCGCACCGATATAGAGCTGCATATGGCTCAGTTCGAAGCCCGCGAAGCTCACGCCCCACATCGCCATAATAAAGCCGATGGTGCCCCAGATACGGATTGGCGGGAAATCGGTCACGATATCCATATCCGCAGACTTCAGGCGGTAGTAGGAGATGGTGTTGATCAGCCCAAGCGTTGGCATATATGCCAGCGAGTTAAGCAGGATCACCATGAACATCGCCCCCGGCGTGGTCACCTGGGCTGCCATAAACAGCGTCCCCGCACCCACCAGATGACAAAGCATGTACAGCCATTTTGCGCTTAGCCATTTATCCGCCACGATGCCCAGCAGCGTTGGCATGAAGACAGCCGCAATACCGAGCGAGCTGTAGACGGCACCGATTGACGCACCATCGAACTTGAGCGTCACAAACATATAGGAGCCGAGTGTAGTCAGCCAGCTACCCCACAGGCAGAACTGCAGAAACGACAATATTTTAAGCTGCAGCTTAAGGTTCATGTTACTTTCCTCACAAGTGAGCGGGAGATATGTTGTTTTGGGAACATTCAGGGTTGTTATTTGATGCAATTCTATCAGTTGGCAACGATATGTTTTGTTACCTCCCGCAAAAAAATGCAATCCACATTAATTTGCAGTTTGGATTGTGATGCAAATAACATTTTCGTATGGGTGGGGTGAGTGAGTGCGGTCTGATGCCCTCACCCTGACCCTCTCCCACGGGGAGAGGGAAAGCAGAACACCTTCCCCTTGCAGGAAAAGGTGTGTTGATTATCGACGACGGTAGTTCTTCTGCGCCGTATTCACCTTATACAGATAGCGACGGGATTCCGCAGACGGGTGGCGGGTGGTGAGGGTAGAGTAGACATCCCCCGGCGCCATGCTGTTGATGATGTTCGCGGCCTGCACTTTGTCATTTGAGAAGACGCGCAGCACGCTGCCCGCGCCGCCGTTATAGGCGGTGATCACCGCATAGCGGCGCGACGTCGGGTTGTCTATGCCGCCGAGGTAGACATTGTTCAGCATCGCCAGATAGGCCGTGCCGGTATCAATGTTGCTCTGCGGGTCGAACAGATAGCTGCGGCTCGGCGTGCCGGATTTACCCTGCGCGCGGAAGACGTCTTTACCGGCGCTGTGCTGCACAACCTGCATCAGCCCCAGGGCATCGGAACGGCTTACCGCATACGGGTTAAACGAGGATTCGGTCTGCATAATCGCCAGGATCAGCGACTCATCCACGCCGTATTTACGCGAGGCCTGACGCACCATGCCCAGATACTTATGCGCACGCTTGTCGAGGTGGTTCGGGACGAGGTTGATGGTGACGCTATAGATGATCTTCAGACCGTTAGAGCGGCTCTTCAGGCGCGTCTGCAGCAGGTAGTCGGCAAATTTCGTGGCGCGGCCTTCCCAGCGGATCGGCTGGCCGGTCTGATCGACGACCTGGCCGTACAGGAACGGCTCTTTCGAGATGGTGATATCGTCGGCATCGGAGTAGAGATCGATAGAGCCAGGATCGTCACCCATCAGCAGGGTTTTGATTATCGCCTGACGGAGTCGTGCCGCAGGGTCCGTGCCTGCGATGGTCTCAATCGTGATCGTCCCCTCATCAAAGTTGATGTGGCTACGGGTCAGATAGGCGTCGGTGTACTTAACGTAGTCCTTAGGTCCGGCAATAAGAACTTCGTTAAATCCCCATATGTTCTCGATGTTGTGGGCAAACTGCCCCATCAAAATGTCAAAACCGTTGGTGTCCTTGATCCAGGCTTCGTTGTAATCTTCGCCTTTTTTTGACGAACACGAGACAAGCAACGGCGCAACAAGGGCTAGCGCTAAAAGTTTTTTCATCATTCCGGGAGTGCGTGTTGTGTTTGCTTTAACGGCGGGGTTTCCCCCGCACGCTGTTATTTTTCCGGTGGCGTATAGCCTTCGATGTGCACGTCTTTTCCTTCGAACAGGAAGCTCACCATCTCCTGCTCAAGCAGCTTGCGGTGTTCCGGGTTCATCATGCTGAGTTTCTTCTCATTGATCAGCATGGTCTGCTTTTTCTGCCACTGTCCCCAGGCTTCTTTGGAGATTTCATTGTAGATGCGTTTACCCAGATCGCCCGGATAAAGCTGGAAATCCTGGCCTTCAGCGTCACGCTGCAGGAAAGTACAAAAAATCGTTCTGGCCATACTCATTCCTCTTTTTCTTGTCGATGCTAAACCATTGCACCGGCACGTAATTGCTGTAACAGGCGCTCCACGGGAGCCGCCAGTCCGACTGATGGCGGTTGCGCTAAGTTATACCAGAGAGCGGTGCCTTCATCCATGCACGAGGCGAAGGAGGACACGGGAAGCCACATCGGCACAATATCCAGATGGAAATGGCTGAAGGTGTGGCGAAACGCGGTCAACTGCGTCAGGTTATCGGCAGCAATCCCGCGCTTTTTAAGCCATTCACGCAGCAAGTCTTCATCTTCAAACTGTGGGAAGCAGTATAGACCACCCCACAGACCGCTCGGCGGACGCTGGGCGAGGAAGACCTCGTCACCGTGCTGCATCAGCAGCATATAGCCGGTGCGCTCCGGCAGCGTCTGCTTGGGTTTCTTACCCGGATACTGCGCCCATGAATGGTTGGCATACGCCACGCAGAGATTATTCACCGGGCAGAGTTCGCATTTTGGTTTTGAGCGCGTGCAGACCATTGCGCCGAGATCCATCATCGCCTGGTTGAAACGCTCGACGCCGTTGGCCGGGGTGACCTCTTCACTAATTTCCCAAAGACGTTTTTCAACATCTTTCTTCCCCGGCCAGCCGTCGACGGCATAGCAGCGCGCCAGCACGCGCTTCACGTTGCCGTCGAGGATCGGGAAATGCTTGCCTAAAGACAGGGAGAGAATAGCGCCTGCGGTTGAACGTCCAACGCCGGGGAGATCGGCCACCTCATCGAAGGTTTCCGGGAACTTCCCGCTGTGGCGCGTGGCGACCTGCTGTGCGGCCTTGTGAAGGTTACGCGCGCGGGCGTAATAGCCAAGACCGGTCCACAGGTGCAGGACCTCGTCCAGCGGCGCGTTGGCCAGATCGGTCACCGTCGGGAAGCGCGCCATAAAACGCTCGAAGTAAGGGATCACCGTGGCGACCTGCGTTTGTTGCAACATCACCTCGGAGAGCCATACTTTGTAAGGCGTTTTTTCAATTTGCCAGGGCAGGGTTTTACGCCCGTATTTGTCGTACCAGTCCAGCACCTGGGCTGAAAATTGAGAGGCTTGCATGGTCATCGATTCGCATAATCAGGGACGCAGATTGCAGCACAGCGTCAATCTGCTGTAAACCGGATCTTTCCCATGCTTGCATAGAAGCCTTAACTTTGGATAATGCCCGTTTCCCGAACATTCTCACAAGCAGACAACTCTTTTATGAAAAACGACGTCATTTCACCGGAATTTGATGAAAACGGTCGCCCGCTGCGCCGTATTCGCAGCTTTGTCCGTCGTCAGGGCCGCCTGACAAAAGGTCAGCAACACGCGCTGGACAACTACTGGCCGGTGATGGGCGTTGAGTTCAGCGAGCAGCCTCTGGATTTTGCCGAGCTGTTTGGCCGCGACGCGCCGGTCACGCTGGAAATTGGCTTCGGTATGGGCGCCTCGCTGGTGACCATGGCGAAAGCTCGCCCGGAGCAGAACTTCCTCGGTATCGAAGTGCATTCGCCGGGCGTGGGCGCGTGTCTGGCAACGGCCCACGAAGAGGGCGTTGAGAACCTGCGCGTGATGTGTCACGACGCGGTGGAAGTGCTGCACAAAATGATTCCTGACAATTCTTTAACCATGGTTCAGCTCTTTTTCCCTGACCCGTGGCACAAAGCGCGTCATAATAAACGCCGTATCGTTCAGGCGCCGTTTGCCGAGCTGGTTAAAAGCAAGCTGAAGCTGGGCGGTGTCTTCCATATGGCGACCGACTGGGAACCGTATGCGGAACATATGCTGGAAGTGATGTCGTCGCTGGACGGTTACAAAAACCAGTCTGCGAGCAACGACTATGTACCGCGTCCGGAATCGCGTCCGGTAACGAAATTTGAACAGCGTGGCCATCGTCTTGGTCACGGTGTATGGGACTTAATGTTCGAGAGGGTGAAATAATGGCAAAGAATCGTAGCCGTCGTCTGCGTAAAAAGATGCACATCGAAGAATTCCAGGAAGTGGGCTTCTCCGTTGCGTGGCGTTTCCCGGAAGGCACCAGCGTTGAGCAGATCGATCAGGACGTGGATGCGTTCATCAACGAGGTGATCGAGCCAAACAAACTGGCCTTCGACGGTAGCGGCTATCTGGCCTGGGAAGGTCTGATCTGCACCCAGGAAGTGGGTAAATGCACCGAAGAACATCAGGCTCTGGTACGTAAGTGGCTTGAAGACCACAAGCTCGAAGATGTCCGCGTCAGCGAACTTTTCGACGTTTGGTGGGACTAATTAAGCAGTAAGGGGCCAGCATTAGCTGGCCCGTTTTGTCTGAGGGAGTGTTTAAGATGCGCAAAACGTTGCTGGCAGTTGCTTTGATGGCAACCGGATTCACCGCCCATGCGGATTATCAATGTAGCGTCACCCCGCGTGATGACGTGGTGTTAAGCCCGCAAACCGTGCAGGTCAAAGGCGAGAACGGCAATCTGGTGATTACGCCAGAAGGGAACGTCACCTATAACGGCAAGCAGTATAACCTGACTGCCGCACAGCGCGAGCAGGCGAAAGACTACCAGTCCGAATTGCGTACCGCGCTGCCGTGGATTAATGAAGGTGCCCTGACGCGCGTCGAAAAGAGCCACGTGGCGCTGGATAAGATCATCACCAAAGAGGTGGGGGAGAGCAGCAACATGCGCACCCGCCTGACGAAGCTGGACAAGCAGCTTAAAGAGCAGATGAACCGTATTATCGAGACGCGCTCCGATGGCCTGACGTTCCACTATAAGGCGATCGATCAGGTCCGTGCCGACGGGCAGCAGCTGGTGAACCAGGCGATGGGCGGCATCCTGCAGGACAGCATCAACGAGATGGGTGCCAAAGCGGTGCTGAAAGGCGGCGGTAACCCGCTGCAGGGCGTGCTGGGCAGTCTGGGCGGCCTGCAAACCTCCATTCAGAACGAGTGGAAAAACCAGGAAGATGATTTCCAGCAGTTCGGCAAAGACGTTTGTAAACGCGTGGTGTCGCTGGAAGACAGCCGTAAGGCGCTGGTGGGGACGCTGAAGTAAGGTCCCCTCACCCTATCCCTCTCCCCAAAGGGGCGAGGGGATGGTTTGCTCCCTCTCCCTTTCAGGGTGTACGGTCCGGGGACATGGCGAACAATTTTTAACATCCTTTACCCATGGTGATCGACTGTCTCTTCAGGTCGATCATCCCCACACTCTGCCAGCCTTTCCCTCAGCTGGCAGAGCGGGATGCAAAATCCTGAATCAGCCTTCAGGATTCTTCGGCGAGGAACAGCTCGAGAAGGGAGTTTAAGAACAGTTTGCCGTGCTCGGTGATCTGCCAGTATTCCTCACATTCCGTGAGATACCCCTGCGCCAGCGCTTCGTCGATCTGCGGGCGAATCACCGATTCCGGCAGCCCGGTGTACAGCGCAAACTCCGCGCGCGGCGCGGCTTCGAGCAGGCGGAAGCGGTTCATAAAGAACTCAAACGGCTTATCCGCCGCCTCGACGTCGTGCTGGCGCTCCAGGTAGCGGCCTTCCATATACCCGCGCGGGTGGCGGGTTTTGGCGGTGCGCAGAATGCGCCCGTCCGGGAAGGTCACCTTGCCGTGCGCGCCGCAGCCAATCCCGAGATAGTCGCCAAAACGCCAGTAGTTCAGGTTGTGCTGACACTGATAGCCCGGCTTCGCATACGCCGACGTTTCGTATTGCTGATAGCCCGCAGCGGTTAAAAGCCTGTGACCCTGCTCGAAGATATCCCACAGCGCGTCGTCATCCGGCAGCACCGGCGGACGCGAGCCAAACAGGGTGTTGGGCTCGATGGTGAGCTGGTACCACGACAGGTGCGGCGGGTTCAGTTCGATCGCCTGGCGCAGGTCGTCCAGCGCCTCTTCCAGCGACTGATCCGGCAGGCCGTGCATCAAATCCAGGTTAAAGCTGCGCAGGCCCAGACCGGTCGCCAGGTTTGCCGCGCGCTTCGCCTCTTCCGGGCCGTGAATGCGCCCCAGACGTTTTAGCTTCGGCTCGCTAAAGCTCTGCACACCGATGGAGATGCGGTTAACGCCAGCGCGCTGATAGTCGACAAAACGGTCGGCCTCAACGGTACCGGGGTTGGCTTCCATCGTGATTTCAGCATCCGCTGCCAGGTTCAGGCGCGCACGTACGCCGTCCAGCAGCGTTTGCATCGCCGGGCCTGACAGCAGGCTCGGCGTACCGCCACCTATGAAAATGGTCTTAACTTCACGTCCCTGTGCGTAAGGTACATCGGCGTCCAGGTCGGCCAGCAGATGCGCAACGTAGTCATCGTGCGGCACTTCGCCCTTCAGCGCGTGCGAGTTGAAATCGCAGTACGGGCATTTCTGCACGCACCACGGGATGTGAATATAAAGACTCAGAGGCGGCAAATTAGCCATTACGCAGTGCTTCCAGTAACAGTTTCAGCGCGCGTCCACGGTGGGATATCGCGCTTTTCTCTTCGCGGGTCAGTTCCGCAGCGGTTTTGCCCTCGGTCGGGACAAAGAAAATCGGATCGTAGCCAAAGCCGCCGTTGCCAGCCGCTTCACGGGTAATCACGCCCGGCCAGCTGCCGTGGCAGACGATCGGCGTAGGGTCTTCCGCGTGACGCAGATAGACCAGCACGCAGTGGAACTGCGCGGTGCGCTGCTCGTCCGGGACGTCTTTCAGGGCGACAAGCAGCTTTTCCAGATTCTGCTGGTCGGTAGCGTCAACGCCGGAATAGCGCGCAGAGTAGATCCCCGGCGCGCCGCCAAGGGCGTCTACGGCCAGGCCGGAGTCGTCGGCAATCGCGGGCAGGCCCGTAATCTGCGCGGCATGGCGTGCTTTGAGGATCGCGTTTTCGATAAACGTCAGCCCCGTCTCTTCGGCGGAATCCACGCCAAGATCGGTCTGGGCGACCACGTCCAGACCAAAATCATTTAATAGCGAGGCCAGCTCGCGCACTTTACCGGCGTTGCCGGTCGCGAGAACAACTTTCTGCATGGTTTAGTCCTGTTCTGTCAGAGCCGCGACTTCCGTCGGGATAGATTGCGGATTAAGGATTTTTACCTGTTTATGTCGCCCAAGTTCACCTTTTTCAATGATGACCTGGCTTTTGGCGACGCGAAACTGTTTTGCCAGATATTTGGTCAGATGCGCGTTCGCCTGGCCGTCAACCGGCGGGGCGGTGATGGCGACTTTTAACTCGTCGCCATGCAGTCCAACGATACCGTCACGGCTGGCTTTGGGCTGAATATATAGCCGCAAAACCAGCCCGTCAGCGCAGGTGCTTACTGCACTCATAGCGCCATCCACAGCCCCGGCAGCAGCATATTGCCCGTGGACTGCAGCAGCTCAGCGATCCCCATGTTGACCACATAGAGCAGCAGTACCAGGATCATCGGCGAGAAATCAATACCGCCCATCGAAGGCAGCAGGTTGCGAATCGGGCGCAGCAGCGGTTCGGCCAGTTGGATCAGCGCATATTCTACCGGACTACGGCCCTGGCTTACCCAGCTCATGATGGCCATCACCAGCAGCACCCAAAAAATCAGCAGACCGACGGTCTTGATTAAAATCAGGACCGCAGCAATCCAGATAATCGGCTGGAAGGTGATGACCATAAACAGCACGATCGCTTTGATCACGCTAAGAATAAACGCCACCAGCAGAGACGAACTGTCGATGGGGCCCATCGCCGGGATAATACGACGCAGCGGTCCGACAACAGGCTGCGTGATTTTCACGACAAACTGCGAGAACGGATTGTAAAAATCACAGCGGGCCCACTGCATCCAGACGCGCAGCAAAAGCGCCATCGTATACAGCTCAAGCACAGTTGAGAGCAGGAAAGTCAACGTCTTCATGGCGTTCCTCAGGTTTCCTTATTATTTTGAGTAGTCGCGCGCACCGAAAATTGCCGTGCCGATGCGCACCATAGTGCTGCCTGCCGCGATGGCGGCTTCCATATCATCCGACATGCCCAGAGAAAGCGTGTCTACCGTGTTATAGCGCGCTTTAAGCGCCTCAAATGCTACAGCCATTTGCTGTGCCACGGCAAACTGCCTTTCATAACTTGACTCAGGCGCCGGGATTGCCATCAAACCACGCAGGGTTAAACGCGGCAGGGCGTCCACTTCGGCTGCCAGCGCATCCAGCTCGCTCAGCGCAATGCCGGACTTGCTGTTTTCGTCGCTGATGTTGATTTGAATCAGCACGTTAAGCGCTGGCATCTCTGACGGACGCTGGTCGTTCAGGCGTGTCGCAATGCGCAGACGGTCAACGGTATGGCACCAGTCAAAGTGCTCCGCCACCAGACGGCTTTTGTTCGACTGCAGTGGACCAATAAAGTGCCACTGCAGATCCGTATTCCCCTGTTCCTGGAAGTAGCGAATTTTATCCACGCCTTCCTGGACGTAGTTTTCACCAAACGCGCGTTGGCCTGCGTCAATAGCTTCTGCGATGGCGCTCGCAGGCTTGGTTTTGCTGACTGCAAGCAGCGTAATTTCTTCTGAAGCCCGGCCGCAACGCGTTGCGGCGGCTGAGATTTTGTCCCGGACCTGTGCCAGGTTATGCGCAATGTCGTTCATTTTCCGAGGAGTAGTCTATGGATGTGGAAGAAATTGTGGCCCTTAGTGTAAAGCATAACGTCTCCGATCTACACCTGTGCAGTGATTCGCCACCCCGCTGGCGCAGAACGGGCCGCCTTGAACCGGCACCGTTTCCTTCTCCTGACGTCGGGGCGTTGTTAAAAGCGTGGCTCAACGATGAGCAGCAGGGAACATGGTGGGCAAATGGACAGGTGGATTTTGCCGCGACGGTAACGGGAGGCCAGCGTCTGCGCGGGAATGCCTTTAAGCAGATGCGCGGTGTCTCTGTGACGCTGCGGCTGTTGCCGCGTACCTGTCCACAACTCGCTACGCTGGGCGCGCCGCGGGCAATCCCGGAACTGTTATCCAATGACGCCGGGCTGATTCTGGTCACGGGGGCGACCGGCAGCGGCAAATCCACTACGCTGGCGGCGATGGTCGATTTTCTCAACCACCATACTGACGGCCATATCCTCACGCTTGAAGATCCGGTGGAGTTTATCTACCAGAGCGAGCGTTGCCTGATCCAGCAGCGGGAGATTGGCCAGCACAGTCCGTCATTTGCCGACGCGCTGCGCAGTGCCTTACGCCAGGATCCGGACGTTATTTTGCTGGGGGAGCTGCGCGACAGCGAAACGATCCGCCTGGCGCTAACCGCGGCGGAAACCGGGCATCTGGTGCTGGCGACGCTGCATACGCGCGGGGCATCGCAGGCGATTGAACGGCTGGTCGATACGTTCCCGGCGCAGGAGAAAGATCCGGTGCGTAACCAGCTGGCCGGCAGCCTCCGGGCAGTGCTGGCGCAGAAGCTCCTTCCCGATCTGCAGGACGGGCGCGTCGCGCTGTATGAACTGCTGGTGAACACCGCTGCGGCGGCAAATCTTATTCGTGAAGGGAAAACGTGGCAACTGCCCGGCATCATCCAAACCGGTCTGCAGGCAGGAATGCAGAACTTTGACCAGAGCCTGGCGGAGAGACGGGCGCAGGGGCGGCTGTAGGCCCCCGTGCTTAAAAGCCCTGTTCGAAATAGCTTTCGAGGATAATCACGGCAGAAGCGGAGTCCACGCTGCCTTTGTTGAGCGCCCGAAAGCCGCCGTGCTCAAACAGACCCGCACGCGCTTCGACGGTGCTCAGACGCTCGTCGTGCAGCTTCACGGAGACGCCAAAGCGGCCATGGATTTTATTGGCGAACTTTCGCGCCCGGGCTGTAAGCGGCTGTTCGGTACCGTCCATGTTCAGCGGCAGCCCAACAATAACGTCATCCGGCTGCCACTCTTTGAGCAGACGCTCAATAAGATTCCAGTCCGGCGTACCGTCGTTGGCCTTCAGGGCAGTAAGCGGACGCGCGGTACCGGTGATGCGCTGCCCCACGGCGACGCCAATGCTTTTGGTGCCAAAATCGAAGGCCAGAAGTGTTCCGCTCATCAGGCGTGCCCCGCTACGCCAGGCATGGTCAGGATATCAATACCAATCAGCTTCGCCGCGTCACGCCAGCGATCGGCGATGGGGGTTTTAAACAGGATATTCATGTCCGCAGGCGCGGTAAGCCAGGCGTTATCGAGGATCTCCTGCTCAAGCTGGCCTTTCTCCCAGGACGAATAGCCCAACGCCACCAGCACTTCAGAAGGCTGCTCTGCGGTACCCAGCGTTTCGAGCACGTCACGCGAGGTGGTGATGACGGTGTTATCCGAAATTCGAATACTGGAAGAGAACACCGGCGGCGTATGCAGGATAAAACCGCGATCTTCTGCAAGAGGTCCGCCCAGCATCACAGGTTTATCAAGCCGTATTTCCGGCAGGCGCTCTTCAGCCGAGATTTTCAGCTTGTCCAGAATTCCTTCAACCTGAAGATTTTCCAGCGGTTTATTAATGATAATACCCATCGCGCCGTCTTCATTGTATTCACAAATATAAACCACGGCGCGGCGAAAAATCGGGTCCTGGAGAGCAGGCATGGCAATAAGAAAGTGATGCTGTAAATTCATTGTCAGAGGTACTGTTTCCTGGTTTAAAAAGCGACAGCGCCCAGTATGGGGACAAACACAGGCGCTGTCACTAATAGTATTGTTAGGTTATTTCTGTAAACGTTTTTCGATAGCGTCCATCAGCATTCCGGTGATCGAAATCGGGAATTCAGCCTCAATTTCACGAATGCAGGTCGGGCTGGTGACGTTCACTTCGGTCAGACGATCGCCGATGATATCCAGGCCAACGAAGATCAGGCCTTTGGCTTTCAGCGTCGGGCCAACGCGACGGGCAATTTCCCAGTCGCTTTCGGTCAACGGGCGTGGCTCACCTCGGCCACCGGCTGCCAGGTTACCACGGGTTTCGCCACCCTGCGGGATACGTGCCAGGCAGTAAGGAACCGGTTCGCCATCCACGACCAGAACACGTTTGTCGCCGTCTTTGATCGCCGGAATATAGTTCTGCGCCATGCAGTAACGCGTGCCCAGCTCTGTCAGGGTCTCGGCAATCACGCCAATGTTCGGGTCGCTCTCTTTCACGCGGAAAATCGACGCACCGCCCATGCCGTCCAGCGGCTTCATGATGATGTCGCCGTGCTTCTGCCAGAATTCCTTCAGCTGAGCTTTGCTGCGGGTCACCAGCGTTTCCGGCGTCAGGTCAGAGAACCAGGCGGTGTAGAGCTTCTCGTTACAGTCGCGCAGGCTCTGCGGCTTGTTGACGATCAGCGTTCCTTTCTCTTCTGCGCGTTCGAGAATATAGGTGCAGTAGATGTATTCAGTGTCGAATGGCGGATCTTTACGCATCAGGATGACGTTGAGATCGGCAAGCGCAATGTCCTGCTCGGTGCCGAATTCGTACCATTTGTCGTAGTTCTGCTCGACGTTAACGATGCGGGTGCGGGCGCGGGCTTCACCGTTGATCAGGTAAAGATCGTTCATCTCCATATAGTGGAGTTCATAGTCGCGACGCTGCGCTTCCAGCAGCATGGCGAAGCTGGAATCTTTCTTGATGTTAATGTTTGCGATGGGGTCCATCACGATGCCGAGCTTGATCATGTTCTTCTCCGTTAATGCTTCAACCCAGATCGCCAAACCGTACCTGTAGCGCGGTAATGGCCGTGAGTGCCGTTGTCTCAGTGCGCAGAACGCGAGGTCCCAACAGAATATCAGTAAACTGGTAACGTGCCGTCATCGCAATTTCGTCCGCCGACAGGCCGCCTTCGGGGCCAATCAGCAGACGAACGCGCTCAACGGGCAGCGGTAGCGTATTGATGCTGGCGCTGGCGCGCGGATGAAGATTGAGCTTCAGCCCACTGTCCTCTTCTGCACACCATTCCTCCAGATCCATCGCCGGGCGGATCTCCGGAATACGGTTCCGGCCACTCTGTTCGCAAGCCGCAATGGCAATTTTCTGCCACTGCTGGATCTTTTTGTTCAGACGTTCCGCGTCCAGTTTAACGCCACAGCGCTCAGAAAAAAGTGGCGTAATGAGGCTTACACCCAGTTCAATGGATTTCTGAATGGTGAACTCCATTTTCTCACCGCGCGACATGACCTGGCCCAGATGAATGTGCAGCGGTGATTCCCGGTCATCCACTTCAGCGCGCAGGACGTTCACGTGTACGCTTTTTTTATCTGCCCGCGTAATTTCGGCGTCGAACACCTGGTTCGAGCCGTCGAACAGCTGGATTGCCTGACCGGCGCCCATGCGCAGCACGCGGCCAACGTGGTTGGCGGCGTCATCAGACAGGGCGATTTCGCGGCCTGTGGTAATCAGTTCAGGGTGGTAAATGCGGGGAATGCGCATAGTCAGAAATTCCATGTGTCATGCGATATAAGCGAATTGCCGTAGTGTAGGTTAGCTCTTTTGCGCCTGGCAAGCCCGCTGGACGTAAGGGTTGTGATTCCCCTGGACTCTGGCGATACGGTCGTCGCGCTGGCATTCCCACTCCGTCACCGGATACTGCTTGTCCCAGGCGTTGAACAGCTGCGTCTGCTGGCGGGAGAGGTTGAGATCGTAACGGTCGCGCATATAGAAGTAGGTACGGGCAATGCTGCCGCGCGCGCGGGCAGGGGGCTCGGCGACTTTCTCTTTAAAATCAATCTTCATACCGCACTGGCCGTACTGGCCTTCGCCACCGTTCCACTGGCTGTACATGAAGTTACCCCGGTCGCCGTTCACTTCGCCCACCGCGGGCTGCAGGTTATGCATGTCGCTTTCCATCTGGCGGTAAACCGGGTCTTTGGCGCAGTTTTTACGTCCGCCATCCTGCCAGCACTGGCGCTGGTGGCCAAACTGCCAGGCCGGAACGACATGCTCCCATTCAATACGGCTGGCGCGGTTTTCGTTTTTACGCACCTTGTAGCCGCAGGACTCAAGGTCAACGACCCCTTTTTTACCCTGCCAGTTAATTTTACAGCCGCAGTAGAAATCGCCCGGCACATCGGCGTTCACCTTCACGCCTGCGGCCTTGGCCTGGGAAAAACTGTTGATACCGTCGGCCAGAGCATGGCCTGAGAGCGCCGTCGTCAGAAAGGCGACCGCGAGAGAAAAATTACGGGACATCTTACACTCCGTGTCAAAACGAGCCCGCAACGTAACGAATGTTGTTCCTGTATGCAATCAGTCAGATCAGGAAAGTTCCTGAAAGTTCAGATGATTATTCCGCAACCAGCGGCTCGCCGCATTTGACGCAGCGGTAGGTCGCCTCGCCGCGCACCACGCGATTATGGCGACGGACGGTAAGCTGGTGCTGCTGGCACTGACAGCGGTAGGGGAAGGTATTGCGGCGCACCGACTCCAGCTCGAACTGGTGGGTACGACGCGCCGGAACGCCGAGCACCGCCTCCATCATCCACTTCCACTCTTTTCCGTGGGGGGCGACGCGCCCGAAGTGCTTCCACACCAGCAGATGCGCCAGCTCGTGCGGTACCACTTCGTCGATAAACGCCTGCTGGTTTTCCATCATCAGCACCGGGTTAAGGCGGATCTCATACGACTCGAGCCAGGCGGTACCGGCGGCGGTGCCACGCTGCTGATAAACGATTTTGGGTTCAGGGTAGTTGCGACCGAGCTTCAGGTTCGCCTGGGCGAGCTTTTCCCGCAGGCTGCGCATAACGGCCTGCTGAATGGCGATGGGGAGACGGGGTGCTTTCATAGGGGCGCAGCATAAAGCGCGAAGCGGGGAGGTGCAAGAGGCACCTCCCGAGTGAGGATTAGTCGTGGGCGCCGATTTCGCGCAGAGGACGACCTTTCATCAGGTTACGTTCAATATGCTCCAGGGACACATGTTTGGTTTCTGGAACCAGCCAGATGGTCAGCACAATAAAGAAGATGTTCAGACCGGCGTAGACCCAGAAGGTGTTGGCGTTGCCCAGGGTATTGAGCATGGTCAGGAACGTTGCGCCGACGATCATGTTGGCAATCCAGTTGGTTGCGGTAGAGCAGGTGATGCCAAAATCACGTCCTTTCAGCGGCTGGATCTCAGAGCACAGCACCCAGATCAGCGGACCGGCGCTCATCGCAAACCCGACGATAAACATCAGCAGCATGCCTACCGCAAAGTACTGGGCGGTTGGGGAGTGAATGCCCACATGCATCATGGTACCGAGGACGCCCATACCGGCTGCCATCACCAGGAAGCCCAGCGTCAGGGTTGGCTTACGTCCCCAGCGGTCCACCAGACCAATTGCGATAAAGGTCGCCAGCACGTTGGTCAGACCCACGATGACGGTCCCCCACATCTGCTCGGTGGTGTTGGTGTAACCCGCCAGTTCAAAGATTTTTGGCGCATAGTACATGATGACGTTCATTCCGGTGAACTGCTGCATGACCTGCAGCAGTACGCCGAGGAAAACCGCGCGGCGGAAGTTGCTGTTCTCTTTAAATAGCGCCCAGCCGGACTGTTTAACCTTCAGGCTTTCGCGGATCTCTTCCAGCTCGTTTTTCGCTTCCGCACTGGTATCGCGCAGGCGCATCAGCACGCGTTCGGCATCGTGGAATCGACGTTTCGCAGCAAACCAGCGAGGGCTGTCCGGCAGGAAGAAGACGCCAATCAACAGCAGAACTGCAGGGATGATGATCACGCCGAGCATCCAGCGCCATGCGCCGCTGTAGCTAAACGCGGTATCGGAAAGGTATGCACCGAGGATACCAATGGTGATCATCAGCTGGTACATGGAAATCATACTGCCGCGGATTTTCTCCGGCGCAATTTCAGACAGATAGAGCGGGGCGGTGTAGGACGCCACGCCCACGGCCAGACCAAGCAGCACGCGGGAAACCAGCAGGACCTCAACGTTAGGCGCTGCGGCAGAGAAGAGTGAGCCGGCAACGAACAGGATCGCGCCGATCATCAGGCTCTTTTTACGTCCGAGCTTAAAGGAGAGCCAGCCGCTGCCGACGGCCCCGACGGCAGCGCCAAACATCATGGAGCTCACCACCCACTCCTGGGTATGAGCGCTGATCTGGAACTCTTCTGTAATGAAAGGTAATGCACCGGCAATCACGCCGATATCCAGGCCAAAAAGTAATCCTGCCAGGGCGGCGAGGAAACAGACGAAGAATGTCATCGCCTTGTTGGACGTACGCCCCTGTTTTTTATTGTCAGGCATTATGCCCTCCAGTTGGGTTATCAGTTTTATTAATGTTAAGGGTAGGTGAGCGACCCACAAAAATATGTGAGATTAATCACACAGGTGTAATCGGTTACACAGCTTTGCAACCGTAAATAAAATTAAGGCTTTGAAAATATAGAGGTAAATGAGGTGATATGCATCGCGAAAGGACACATTTCAGACTTAACTGAAAGGGAATGTAACAGCAGAAGAAAGGCGAACATGCAAAGAGAATATTCTGAAAGCGCAGTGGTGCCGGTGCGGTGTAATCGGTTCCAAAGGGTGCACCTTTCAGCCGCCATCCGACAAAAAAAGGCCAGCCCGAAGGCTGGCCTTTTAAAAGCGATATCAGTCGATTACTTCAGACCGGCAGCTTCACGCAGCAGAGCGGCTTTGTCGGTTTTTTCCCATGGGAAATGTTCACGACCAAAGTGACCGTATGCAGCGGTTTCTTTATAGATAGGGTGCAGCAGATCCAGCATCTGAATCAGGCCGTATGGACGCAGGTCGAAGAACTCGCGTACCAGCAGCGTCAGCTGTTCTGAAGGCACTTTCTCGGTACCAAAGGTTTCAACCATGATGGAGGTGGGTTCAGCCACGCCGATTGCGTAGGAGACCTGAATCTCACAGCGGTCAGCCAGGCCGGCAGCAACGATGTTTTTCGCCACATAACGTGCCGCGTACGCCGCAGAACGGTCAACTTTAGACGGATCTTTACCGGAGAACGCACCGCCACCGTGACGCGCCATGCCGCCGTAGGTATCAACGATGATTTTACGACCTGTCAGACCGCAGTCACCCATTGGGCCGCCGATAACAAAGCGTCCTGTTGGGTTGATGAAGAATTTGGTCGCAGAGCTCAGCCATTCGGTAGGCAGAACCGGCTTGATGATCTCTTCCATCACTGCTTCCTGTAGGGATTTCTGATCGATTTCTTCGGAGTGTTGAGTAGACAGAACCACCGCGTCAATCCCGACGATTTTGCCGTCGTCATACTGGAAGGTGACCTGGCTTTTCGCATCCGGGCGCAGCCACGGCAGGGTGCCGTTTTTACGTACTTCAGCCTGACGCTGCACCAGACGGTGTGCGTAGGTGACCGGTGCTGGCATCAGCACGTCGGTTTCGTTGGTTGCATAGCCGAACATCAGACCCTGGTCGCCCGCGCCCTGTTCCAGCGGATCGGCACGGTCAACGCCCTGGTTGATATCCGGAGACTGTTTGCCAATTGCGCTCAGTACCGCGCAGGAGTTGGCATCAAAACCCATATCAGAATGCACATAGCCGATCTCACGCACCGTGTTACGGGTGATCTCTTCGATATCAACCCATGCGCTGGTGGTGATCTCACCGCCAACCAGAACCATGCCGGTTTTGACATAGGTTTCGCACGCTACGCGCGCTTTAGGATCCTGCGCCAGGATCGCATCCAGCACCGCATCGGAGATTTGGTCAGCAATTTTATCAGGATGTCCTTCTGATACGGACTCGGACGTAAACAGGTGTTTTGCCATGTTTTATTTCACCTAAGAGGAATTTGGTTAGCTCAAGCTGCTGTGTGGAATAGCCAAAGGAGATAATTCTACCAAGGCCTGCAGGTTTTTGACACTGGCAGTATGAGTGTTAATCAGTATAGATGGATTAACATCTGGATGGCTATTTTAGGTCACTTCTTCGCCCGATTTCCAGTTTTTTTTGACTAACCTCTCACTCAGTTGAAATTGCTGCTGGCAATAATTCCTGACGGCTCCGGCAACACGCGCATTTTTGTTTTGCTTTTTAGCCCCCTTATCGGTATAAAACGCGGCGCGCGGCTCATATAAAATAAGCGCTCGAT
This sequence comes from Enterobacter sp., assembly GCF_977039595.1. Lineage (NCBI taxonomy): Bacteria > Pseudomonadati > Pseudomonadota > Gammaproteobacteria > Enterobacterales > Enterobacteriaceae > Enterobacter > Enterobacter sp. The sequence goes on along the minus strand of NZ_CDRQYH010000034.1, from coordinate 16,405 downwards.
GAACTCATCGTGTCGCCACTTCCAGCCGGGTTAAGCAGTGAACTTTTAGCTTTGGCTTGGGGTCCGTTTCAGCAGAAGCGGCCGTGGAGGTGATACGAGATAATGAACCATCGTTTTCCGCTAATTCAGCGCAGCCGTCCTGGCGCGCATTTGATTCCCGCAACCCGCATTTTTAGTCTGCAAACCTGCCGATGTTATACCCATCTCGGCGCTTCTCAGGATTCCAGGGCCGGTCACGCTTTGTGAAAACTGAACAAGGGCGCTCTTGTTAATACAAGAGTTTTCTCGTGGTTTCGCCGAACCTTGTCATACAGAGTTCGGATACGTGTTTTACAATGATATGAATAAGAAACCGGTCGCACGGTCTGGATTTCAGCATACTCTGCTGGGAAACGGAGCCGTTTATGGGTTGTTATCGCCGTATAACGCTGCGATAGTAGTCAACTGTTTTACACTTAATACAAAGAGTTGAGGTTCGCTATGTCTGACGACATGTCTTCTTTTTCGCCTTCGTCAGCGGGCGAACAGGGTGTACTACGTTCTATGCAGGAGGTTGCGATGAGCTCCGAGGAAGCCAGCAAGATGCTGCGCACTTACAATATTGCCTGGTGGGGCAATAACTATTACGACGTCAACGAACTGGGCCACATCAGCGTCTGCCCGGATCCGGACGTCCCTGAAGCGCGCGTGGATCTCGCGAAGCTGGTTAAAGCCCGTGAAGCTCAGGGCCAGCGTTTGCCTGCACTGTTCTGCTTCCCGCAGATCCTGCAACATCGCCTGCGTTCGATTAACGCCGCGTTTAAGCGCGCGCGTGAATCCTACGGTTATAAAGGTGACTACTTCCTGGTTTACCCGATCAAGGTGAACCAGCACCGCCGCGTAATTGAATCTCTGATCCACTCCGGCGAGCCGCTGGGTCTGGAAGCGGGTTCCAAAGCGGAACTGATGGCAGTTCTGGCGCATGCGGGCATGACCCGTTCAGTGATCGTCTGTAACGGCTATAAAGACCGTGAATACATTCGTCTGGCGCTGATTGGTGAGAAGATGGGCCACAAGGTCTATCTGGTTATCGAAAAGATGACCGAAATCGCCATCGTGCTGGAAGAAGCCGAGCGTTTGAACGTGGTGCCACGCCTTGGCGTGCGTGCGCGTCTGGCGTCGCAGGGTTCCGGCAAATGGCAGTCCTCCGGCGGCGAAAAATCCAAGTTCGGCCTGGCGGCAAACCAGGTACTGCAGCTGGTGGAAATCCTGCGCGAGCGCGGTCGTCTGGACAGCATTCAGCTGCTGCACTTCCACCTCGGCTCGCAGATGGCCAACATTCGCGACATCGCCACCGGCGTACGTGAATCGGCGCGTTTCTACGTGGAGCTGCATAAGCTTGGCGTAAATATTCAGTGCTTCGACGTGGGCGGCGGCCTGGGCGTGGACTACGAAGGGACCCGCTCGCAGTCTGACTGCTCCGTGAACTACGGCCTGAACGAATACGCGAATAACATCATCTGGGCGATCGGCGATGCCTGTGAAGAGAACGGCCTGCCGCACCCGACGGTGATTACCGAATCCGGTCGCGCGGTCACCGCGCACCATACGGTGCTGGTCTCGAACATCATCGGCGTTGAGCGCAGCGAAACCACCGAAGCGACGCCGCCGGCAGACGATGCGCCGCGTTCCCTGCAGAGCATGTGGGAAACCTGGCAGGAGATGCACGAGCCGGGCACGCGTCGTTCCCTGCGCGAATGGCTGCACGACAGCCAGATGGACCTGCACGACATCCACGTCGGCTACTCTTCAGGCACCTTTAGCCTGCAGGAGCGCGCGTGGGCCGAGCAGCTCTATCTGAACATGTGCCATGAAGTGCAGAAGCAGCTCGACCCGAGCAACCGCGCGCACCGTCCGATTATCGACGAGCTGCAGGAGCGTATGGCGGATAAGATTTACGTCAACTTCTCGCTGTTCCAGTCGATGCCGGATGCCTGGGGTATCGATCAGCTGTTCCCGGTTCTGCCGCTGGAAGGGCTGAACCACGCCCCGGAACGTCGCGCGGTGCTGCTGGACATTACCTGCGATTCCGACGGTGCTATCGACCACTACGTTGACGGCGACGGTATCGCAACGACAATGCCAATGCCCGAATACGACCCGGAGAACCCGCCGATGCTGGGCTTCTTTATGGTCGGCGCGTATCAGGAGATCCTCGGCAACATGCATAACCTGTTCGGTGATACCGAAGCGGTGGACGTGTTCGTGTTCCCTGACGGCAGCGTGGAAGTTGAGCTGTCCGATGAAGGGGACACCGTGGCGGACATGCTGGAATACGTTCAGCTGGATCCGAAAACCCTGCTGACACAGTTCCGCGATCAGGTGAAAAACACCGGTCTGGACGACGCGCTCCAGCAGCAGTTCCTGGAAGAGTTTGAAGCGGGTCTGTACGGATATACGTATCTGGAAGACGAGTAGTCGCTGATGCCCGGTGGCGCTGCGCTTACCGGGCCTACGAATGTAGGCCGGATAAGGCAAAGCCGCCATCCGGCAGAATGCTATACTCACTTGAACCCGTATGCATTACCGGCGATAATTCGCCCTAATAAGCGATTTACGAATCAATCCCTTCCTCGTCGGGTTTAACGACGCGGAGGGGATTTTTTTTCATCTGTTTTTAATGTATCGACTTTAAAAGAGGTCAGGACATGAGCACTTTAGGTCATCAGTACGATAACTCTCTGGTATCTAACGCGTTTGGTTTTTTACGCCTTCCGATGAACTTCCAGCCGTACGACAGCGACGCTGACTGGGTGATCACCGGTGTGCCGTTCGATATGGCGACATCTGGCCGCGCGGGTGGTCGTCACGGCCCGGCGGCGATCCGTCAGGTTTCCACTAACCTGGCCTGGGAGCACAACCGCTTCCCGTGGAACTTCGACATGCGCGAGCGCCTGAACGTGGTGGACTGCGGTGACCTGGTGTATGCCTTCGGCGACGCGCGTGAGATGAGCGAAAAGCTGCAGGCCCACGCCGAGAAGCTGCTGGCTGCCGGTAAGCGCATGCTCTCCTTCGGCGGCGACCACTTCGTGACCCTGCCGCTGCTGCGCGCCCACGCGAAGCACTTCGGTAAAATGGCGCTGGTACACTTTGATGCGCATACCGACACCTACGCGAACGGCTGTGAGTTTGACCACGGCACCATGTTCTTTACCGCGCCGAACGAAGGTCTGATCGACCCGAACCACTCCGTGCAGATCGGTATTCGCACCGAGTTCGACAAAGATAACGGCTTCACCGTGCTGGATGCGGGCCAGGTTAACGATCGCGGCGTTGATGACATCCTCGCTCAGGTGAAGCAGATTGTGGGTGATATGCCCGTGTATCTGACCTTCGACATCGACTGCCTGGATCCGGCTTTTGCACCGGGTACCGGTACGCCGGTTATCGGCGGCCTGACCTCAGACCGCGCCATCAAGCTGGTGCGCGGCCTGAAGGATCTGAACATTGTCGGGATGGACGTGGTGGAAGTGGCGCCTGCCTATGACCAGTCCGAGATCACTGCGCTGGCCGCAGCGACCCTGGCACTGGAAATGCTCTACATTCAGGCTGCTAAAAAAGGCGAATAAGCCTCGCCTGGCGTGAAAAAAAACCTCTCTATTGAGAGGTTTTTTATTGCCTTTAGAACACGTTAAACGGGTATTCCACGTAAGCGCGGATCTCGTCCCCGCCCACGTTGTACTCGCTGGCATTGCTGGAGACGCGCAGCACGGAGTAGCGCAGTTTAAGCTTCAGATCCTTAGCCGGACCATCCTGCACCTGGTACTGGATCTGGTTAAACCACTCGTGCTCTTTGCCGTTGCTGGTTTCAGAGGTTTTGATGTTATCGCCACGCACGTAGGCGGTGGTCCAGCTCAGGCCCGGTAAGCCAAGGCCGCTAAAGTCCAGACCGTAGGAAGCCTGCCATGAACGTTCATCTTCGCCGTTAAAATCTGACCAGTAGGAGTTCGCCAGCCAGATGGTGTTACCGCCGTCACCCACGCCGCCCTTGTCACGATAGCCGCCGTAGTTGTAGCCGGTACTGCCGTTGCTCTGCTGGTACGCTACTTTGAACGTGTGAATATCCCAGATGTAGCTCGCCGCCAGGCTCCAGATAGCGTTGCTGCGGCCCGTATCGAGGCTGTCCGCGTAACCCTGGTCGAGACGGGAGTTATAGCCGTTGAAGTCGAGCACCAGCTGCTGCCCGGTGCTGAACGGCTGCTTGAAGTTCAGGCCCAGGTACTGCTTGTTCATCACCTCTTCATTATGAGAGGCGTAAAGCGCGCCGCTGAACTGGTCGTTAAACTGGTAGCTCGCGCCGCCGAAGGAGAGGCTCTTCAGTCCGCTGTCGTGGCGGTCGTCACTTTTGCGCTGCTCGTCCGTGAAATAACCGGCGTTGACTTCCAGACCATCGATCTCTTTCGAGGTCAGCAGGGTGCCGGTGTAGCTTTCAAAGAGCAGGCGAGAGCTGTCGGCATTGACGATGGGCAGCTCAGGACGCTGATTCCCGTAGCTCAGTACGGTATTGGAGATGCGCATTTTGGCGGTTGCGCCAAACTTTGCCAGATCGGATTTTGCCCGACCATTATCTTCCTGTTTAAAGAAGTCGATGCCGCCTGCGCCGCTTTTGCCGCGGCCGCCGTCCAGGCGCACGCCATATTGAGCAATACCGTCCACACCAAAGCCCACCAGCCCTTCAGTATAGCCGGATGCAAACGTGGCGATGATACCCTGACCCCATTCGGCTTTGTCCTGCTGGCCCTGATGGTAGTCGCGGCTGATATATGCATTGCGGAAAAACAGATCCAGATGGCTGTCGTCAATAAAACCCTGGCTGTCGGATTGCTGGCTTGCAGCGGCAGGTAATGCGGCAAATAAGCTTAGAGCAACTAATGATAATTCTTTTTTCACGGAGGGAACGTCTCTGTCTGGATATATTAATTTGAATAACTGCGGAGGTGATAATTACCGGAAAAAGTGACCTTTGCAATAATTATGTGACCAGACATTTCAATGTGATAGGGCAGATTTGGCGGGGCTTTCAGGGATGTTATCGATACGTGCTGTTAAGTTAACAATTCATGCGAAATAAAAAGGAGGCAAAACTGCCTCCTTCTGAAATTATTTAATTCCGTCTGCGGCCATACGGTCGCGAATATGCTGCGCGCGTTCTTCTGAGGCCGGGTGATCGTCAAACATGGAGCTTTGGCGTCCCGCTTCCAGCTTGGCCAGTTTTTCGAAGCTGGTGGCTAAGCCTGATGGATTAATGCCGCGTTTGCGCAACAGATCGTAGGAGTAGTCATCCGCCTCGGACTCCTGACGCTGTGAGAACTGAGAGTTAACCAGCTTTTCACCCACGTCGCCAAGCTGTGACTGTGACAGGCTGCCAACGATCCCGCCCGCAGAGGCCGCCGCTGCGCGGATGGCATTGGTGCCCAGGGCAACCTGCATCCCTTTCTTCACGTGGCCCAGGGCAACGTGGCCCATTTCATGGCCGATAACCGCTTCCACTTCATTGTCGGTCATCATGTCCATCAGTCCGCTGTAAACGCGGATACAGCCATTCGCCATCGCGAAGGCGTTGACGTCTTTCGCCATGTACACCTTGTAGTTCACCGGCTGGCCGTTGATGTTGTCGCCCAGCGCGGAAGCAATCTTATTCAGACGCTGCGTGTAGGTACTGTTGGCCGGCGCAAGCGTGGCTTTTCCGTCCATATCTTTACAGGCCTGGTCGCTCAGCGCTTTCACCTGCGCATCGCTCAGGGAATAGGCCTGAAAGGCCTCTGCCCCTGACGTCATCAGACCGTTAGAATCCATATTCTGACAGCCGCTCAGCAGGAGCGTTGTACCCAGGGCCAGCACTATTGCACGCATTTTCATGAGGTTGCTTCCGTACTCGTTAATCTGAATAAAATCCGAAAAGGTCACCGTCAGCGAAGCCGGTGTCGGGCTAAGTATAAGGAATATCTACAGGGCCGGGCGAGTAGATTGCGCAACATGCGAGCATGATCCAGAGATTTCTTAAGCTGCAAAAGAATGGTCCATGTACATGGCATGCCGCTTGGGTTACATTGTTGGCACTTTTTTCCGGCGTAGCCCAAAACGCGCTGTCGTCAAGGGCATGGCCTTTAACAGTCCGATCTGGAGTTAAAATGTCCTCACGTAAAGAGCTTGCTAATGCTATTCGTGCGCTGAGCATGGACGCAGTTCAGAAAGCCAAATCCGGCCACCCAGGGGCCCCTATGGGTATGGCTGATATCGCCGAAGTCCTGTGGCGTGATTTCCTGAACCACAACCCGCAGAACCCGTCATGGGCTGACCGCGACCGCTTCGTGCTGTCCAACGGCCACGGCTCTATGCTGATCTATAGCCTGCTGCACCTCACCGGCTACGATCTGCCAATTGAAGAGCTGAAAAACTTCCGTCAGCTGCACTCCAAAACTCCAGGTCACCCGGAAGTGGGCTACACCGCTGGCGTAGAAACCACCACCGGCCCGCTGGGTCAGGGTATTGCTAACGCCGTGGGTATGGCGATTGCAGAGAAGACCCTGGCGGCGCAGTTCAACCGTCCTGGTCACGACATCGTTGACCACTTCACCTACGCGTTCATGGGCGACGGCTGCATGATGGAAGGCATTTCTCACGAAGTGTGCTCCCTGGCAGGTACCCTGAAGCTGGGTAAACTGGTTGCGTTCTATGACGACAACGGTATCTCCATCGACGGTCACGTTGAAGGCTGGTTCACCGACGACACCGCAGCACGTTTCGAAGCCTACGGCTGGCACGTTGTGCGTGGCGTTGATGGTCACGATGCTGACTCGATTAAACGTGCAGTAGAAGAAGCGCGCGCGGTGACGGACAAGCCGTCCCTGCTGATGTGCAAAACCATCATCGGCTTCGGTTCACCGAACAAAGCGGGTACGCACGACTCCCACGGCGCGCCGCTGGGCGATGCAGAAATCGCACTGACCCGCGAAGCGCTGGGCTGGAAACACCCTGCATTTGAAATCCCATCCGAGATCTACGCTCAGTGGGATGCAAAAGAAGTAGGCCAGGCGAAAGAAGCGGCCTGGAACGAGAAGTTCGCTGCTTACGCGAAAGCCTTCCCACAGGAAGCGGCTGAATTCACCCGTCGTATGAAAGGTGACATGCCGTCTGACTTCGACGCGAAAGCGAACGAGTTTATCGCTAAGCTGCAGGCGAACCCGTCTAAAATCGCGAGCCGTAAAGCGTCTCAGAATGCGATTGAAGCGTTCGGCCCATGGCTACCAGAATTCCTGGGCGGCTCCGCTGACCTGGCGCCATCTAACCTGACTCTGTGGTCTGGTTCTAAGCCAATCAACGAAGATACTGCCGGTAACTACATCCATTACGGTGTACGTGAATTCGGTATGACCGCGATTGCCAACGGTATCTCCCTGCACGGCGGTTTCCTGCCGTACACCTCTACCTTCCTGATGTTCGTTGAATATGCCCGTAACGCCGTGCGTATGGCGGCGCTGATGAAACAGCGTCAGGTGATGGTCTACACCCACGACTCCATCGGTCTGGGCGAAGACGGCCCAACTCACCAGCCGGTAGAGCAGGTGGCTTCCCTGCGCGTGACCCCGAACATGAGCACATGGCGTCCATGTGACCAGGTTGAATCCGCGGTGGCGTGGAAATACGGCGTTGAGCGTAAGGACGGTCCAACCGCGCTGATCCTCTCCCGTCAGAACCTGGCGCAGCAGGAGCGTACCCCTGAGCAGTTGGCGAACATCGCTCGCGGTGGTTACGTGCTGAAAGATTGCACGGGCCAGCCTGAGCTGATCTTCATCGCTACCGGTTCTGAAGTTGAGCTGGCTGTTGCCGCATGGGAAAAACTGACTGCCGAAGGCGTGAAGGCGCGCGTGGTCTCCATGCCGTCTACCGATGCGTTTGACAAGCAGGATGCCGCTTACCGTGAATCCGTTCTGCCTAAAGCGGTTTCCGCGCGTGTGGCAGTGGAAGCGGGTATCGCTGACTACTGGTTCAAATACGTGGGCCTGAACGGTGCCATCGTCGGTATGACCACCTTCGGTGAGTCTGCTCCGGCAGAGCAGCTGTTCGAAGAGTTCGGCTTCACCGTTGAGAACGTTGTCGCGAAAGCGAAAGAGCTGCTGTAATCGCCGTTTTGCCCGGTGGCGCTACGCTTACCGGGTCTACAAATGGCTCGAAAGTAGGCCGGGTAAGCGCTAGCGCGCCACCCGGCTTTTTTTGCGTCATTATTCCACCTAAAATGTGACGCAAGTCATATAGCTCTCTTATTCATCTGGACAGACATTCCTTTTATTCCCCGATTCGCTTATTCTTGCTGAAGCGTTTCAGTCGATTAAATGTTCGACAATTGACCAATCAATCGCAGTTTGTGACAGCAAGGATTCCCCTTCGGGCGTAGCTGGATTACTCTTTCAGCCACCTCAAACTCAGGGATTGCTTTGCAGGAGATCTATGACCGTACGCGTAGCGATTAATGGCTTCGGTCGCATCGGGCGTAACGTGGTTCGTGCTTTGTATGAATCCGGACGTCGGGCGGAAGTAACCGTGGTGGCAATCAATGAACTGGCGGATGCTGCGGGCATGGCGCATTTATTGAAGTATGACACCAGCCACGGACGTTTCGCCTGGGATGTGCGTCAGGAAAGAGATCTGCTTTTTGTGGGTGATGACGCTATTCGTGTTCTGCATGAGAACAGCATTTCCGGGCTACCCTGGCGTGAACTGAGTGTGGATGTCGTGCTTGACTGTACCGGTGTTTATGGCAACCGCGAACACGGCGAAGCGCATCTGACTGCAGGCGCGAAAAAAGTCCTGTTTTCTCATCCCGGCAGTAACGACCTCGACGCGACCGTCGTGTTTGGCGTCAACCAGCATGAGCTGCAGGCCGAACACCGCATTGTTTCCAACGCCTCCTGTACCACCAACTGCATTATTCCGGTCATCAAACTGTTAGACGATGCGTATGGCATTGAATCCGGCACCGTGACCACGATTCATTCCGCCATGCACGATCAGCAGGTTATCGACGCCTACCATCCGGATTTACGACGCACTCGCGCGGCGAGCCAGTCAATCATTCCGGTGGATACAAAACTGGCGGCAGGGATCACCCGAATTTTTCCGCAGTTTAATGACAGGTTTGAAGCGATTGCCGTGCGTGTTCCAACGATTAACGTTACTGCAATCGACCTTAGCGTGACGGTGAAAAAACCTGTAAAAGCCTGTGAAGTCAACCTGTTGCTGCAAAAAGCGGCACAGGGGGCATTTCATGGTATAGTTGACTATACGGAATTACCGTTGGTCTCAGTAGATTTTAACCACGACCCGCACAGTGCCATCGTTGATGGCACGCAAACGAGGGTTAGTGGCGCACACCTTATCAAGACGCTGGTCTGGTGTGATAACGAATGGGGCTTTGCTAACCGAATGCTCGACACCACGTTAGCAATGGCCGCTCAAGGTTTCAGGTAAGACGCATCGTGCGTCTGCAAAACTTTAAGAATCAACGAGAGGATTCACCATGTCTGTAATTAAGATGACCGATCTGGATCTGGCTGGTAAACGCGTTTTCATCCGTGCCGATCTGAACGTACCGGTTAAAGATGGCAAAGTGACCAGCGACGCGCGTATCCGTGCATCTCTGCCAACCATCGAACTGGCTCTGAAGCAGGGCGCGAAAGTGATGGTCACCTCCCACCTGGGGCGTCCAACTGAAGGCGAGTACAACGAAGAGTTCTCTCTGCTGCCAGTGGTTAATTACCTGAAAGACAAACTGTCCAACCCGGTTCGCCTGGTGAAAGATTACCTGGACGGCGTTGAAGTTGCGGCCGGTGAACTGGTTGTTCTGGAAAACGTTCGCTTCAACAAAGGCGAGAAGAAAGACGACGAAACCCTGTCCAAAAAATACGCTGCACTGTGCGACGTATTCGTGATGGATGCCTTCGGTACTGCTCACCGTGCACAGGCGTCAACCCACGGTATCGGTAAATTCGCAGACGTAGCGTGTGCCGGTCCTCTGCTGGCTGACGAACTGGAAGCGCTGGGTAAAGCACTGAAAGAACCAGCTCGTCCGATGGTGGCTATCGTTGGTGGTTCTAAAGTTTCTACCAAACTGACCGTTCTGGATTCCCTGTCTAAAATCGCTGACCAGCTGATCGTTGGCGGTGGTATCGCGAACACCTTCGTTGCCGCTCAGGGCCACAACGTGGGCAAATCTCTGTACGAAGCAGACCTGGTTGACGAAGCCAAACGCCTGCTGGGCACCTGCGATATCCCGGTTCCAACTGACGTTCGCGTCGCGACCGAGTTCTCCGAAACCGCAACCGCGACCCTGAAATCTGTAAACGACATCAAAGATGAAGAGCAGATTCTGGACCTGGGCGACGTTTCTGCACAGAAATTGGCTGAAATCCTCAAAAACGCAAAAACTATCCTGTGGAACGGTCCTGTTGGCGTGTTCGAATTCCCGAACTTCCGCAAAGGTACTGAAATCGTTGCTAACGCTATCGCAGACAGCGAAGCGTTCTCTATCGCAGGCGGTGGTGACACCCTGGCAGCAATCGACCTGTTCGGTATCGCTGACAAGATCTCCTACATCTCCACTGGTGGCGGTGCATTCCTGGAATTCGTGGAAGGCAAAGTACTGCCAGCAGTAGCAATGCTCGAAGAGCGCGCTAAGAAGTAAGCCATTCAAGGGCAGGGAAACCTGCCCAATTTTCAGCGCGCTTTTAAGAGCTCGCACCTTTTCTAACGGCCGAAGATACAGGACTAAGCAACATGTCTAAAATTTTTGATTTCGTAAAACCTGGCGTTATCACTGGTGATGACGTACAGAAAGTGTTCCAGGTAGCTAAAGAAAACAACTTCGCTTTGCCAGCAGTTAACTGCGTGGGTACCGACTCCATCAACGCCGTACTGGAAACTGCAGCTAAAGTTAAAGCTCCAGTTATCGTTCAGTTCTCTAACGGCGGCGCTGCGTTCATCGCAGGTAAAGGCGTGAAAACTGACATTCCTCAGGGTGCTGCAATCCTGGGCGCTATCTCTGGTGCGCACCACGTTCACCAGATGGCTGAACACTACGGTGTTCCAGTTATCCTGCACACTGACCACTGCGCGAAGAAACTGCTGCCGTGGATCGACGGTCTGCTGGACGCGGGTGAAAAACACTTCGCGGCAACCGGTAAGCCACTGTTCTCTTCTCACATGATCGACCTGTCTGAAGAGTCACTGCACGAAAACATCGAAATCTGCTCTAAGTACCTGGCGCGCATGGCCAAAATGGACATGACCCTGGAAATCGAACTGGGCTGCACCGGTGGTGAAGAAGACGGCGTGGACAACAGCCACATGGACGCTTCTGCCCTGTACACCCAGCCAGAAGACGTTGATTACGCTTACACCGAGCTGAGCAAGATCAGCCCACGCTTCACCATCGCAGCGTCCTTCGGTAACGTACACGGCGTTTACAAACCAGGTAACGTGGTTCTGACCCCGACCATCCTGCGTGATTCTCAGGAATACGTGTCTAAGAAACACAACCTGCCGCACAACAGCCTGAACTTCGTCTTCCACGGCGGTTCCGGTTCTTCTGCTCAGGAAATCAAAGACTCCGTAAGCTACGGCGTAGTGAAAATGAACATCGATACCGATACCCAGTGGGCAACCTGGGACGGTATCCTGCAGTACTACAAAGCGAACGAAGCTTACCTGCAGGGCCAGCTGGGCAACCCGAAAGGCGAAGACCAGCCGAACAAGAAATACTACGATCCACGCGTATGGCTGCGCGCTGCTCAGACGTCCATGGTGACCCGTCTGGAGCAGGCTTTCAAAGAACTGAACGCGATCGACGTTCTGTAATTTGAGCTGCTAACAGCATCAGAAGGCCCGCAAATGCGGGCCTTTTTTTATGCTTTTTCAATACCCTGCCAGACCTGTTTTTGTGATCTGTTTGGCAAACCCGGCGCTTTTTGTTTACCCTTTACGAACCTGCCTGTCTCCATGGGGGATGGATTTTGTGTTTTGGTTTAACAAAAGGAAGAATAAATGGAACAACTCGATGTTGTAGACAGCATCAATAACGCCGGTAACTGGCTGGTACGCAACCAGGCGCTATTGCTGAGCTATGCCGTGAACATTGTCGCGGCGATTGCCATCATCATCGTCGGGATGATCGTGGCGCGTATCGTATCGAACGCGGTTAACCGTGTGATGCTGGCCCGTCACATTGACGCCACGGTGGCTGACTTCCTCTCCGCACTGGTGCGCTACGGCGTTATCGCCTTTACGCTGATTGCGGCGCTGGGCCGTGTGGGCGTGCAGACCGCCTCCGTCATAGCCGTTCTCGGTGCAGCTGGTCTGGCTATTGGTCTGGCGCTGCAGGGCTCGCTTTCAAACCTGGCGGCAGGCGTGCTGCTGGTCACCTTCCGTCCGTTCCGCTCTGGCGAATACGTTGACCTGGGCGGCATTGCCGGAACCGTGCTGCAGGTGCAGATTTTCTCAACCACTATGCGTACCGTTGATGGCCGCATTGTGGTCGTGCCGAACGGGAAAATCATTGCAGGCAACATTATTAACTTCTCCCGTGAACCGGTGCGTCGTAACGAACTGATTATCAGCGTGGCGTATGACTCCGATATCGATCAGGTGAAGTCGCTGATTACTAATATCATTGCTTCAGACGATCGCATTCTGAAAGACAAAGAGCAGACGGTTCGCCTGAACGAACTCGGTGCTTCCTCCATTAACTTTGTGGTGCGCATCTGGAGCAAAAGCAGCGATCTGCAAAACGTGTACTGGGACGTGCTGGAACGCATTAAGCGCGACTTCGACGCCAACGGCATCAGCTTCCCGTATCCGCAGATGGACGTAAACGTCAAAAAAGTCAAAGAAGCAGAATAGCGTCACCCGTAGGCCCGGTAGGCGCTCGCGCCACCGGGCCTTGCTTTCATAAGCTCCGCTAATACCCAATTAATATTATCCATTTCCTCTAATGTGATTCGCGCAGTATAGTCAGCCTCCAGAACAACACTGCGAGAAAATCGTCATGCTATCTTATTATTTTCAAGGGCTTGCCTTAGGCGCGGCCATGATCCTTCCGCTCGGACCGCAAAATGCGTTCGTGATGAATCAGGGCATCCGCCGCCAGTACCATCTGATGATTGCCCTGCTGTGCGCGGTAAGCGATTTGCTACTGATCTGCGCCGGGATTTTTGGCGGCAGCGCGCTGCTGATGCAGTCTCCGTGGCTGCTGGCGCTGGTTACCTGGGGCGGCGTGGCGTTTCTGCTCTGGTACGGTTTTGGTGCCCTGAAAACGGCGATGAGCAGCAACCTCGAGCTGGCGAGCGCGGAGGTCATGAAGCAGGGCCGCTGGAAGATTATCGTCACCATGCTGGCGGTCACCTGGCTTAATCCGCATGTTTATCTCGACACCTTTGTGGTGCTGGGCAGCCTGGGCGGACAGCTGGACGTTGAGCCGAAACGGTGGTTTGCGCTCGGTACGGTCAGCGCCTCGTTCCTCTGGTTCTTCGGTCTCGCCATTCTGGCGGCATGGCTGGCGCCCCGCCTTCGTACGGCCAAAGCCCAGCGCATCATTAATACCCTAGTCGGCCTGGTGATGTGGTTTATCGCTTTCCAGCTGGCGAAAGAGGGGATTCATCACGTTCAGGAATTGTTCAACTAATCCTTGTCTTATGGACAACTGAATAAGACCCGCTAAGCTTGCTGGCATGCGCCCTGTTAATGGGCACTCTTCGCAACATGGAGGAATAACAGTGAAGTTTAAGGTGATGGCCCTGGCGGCATTAGTAAGTTTTGGGGCGGTGTCGGTGCAGGCAAGTGAACTGCCGGATGGCCCGCACATCGTCACTTCAGGCACCGCAAGCGTGGACGCGGTACCCGATGTTGCAACCCTGGCAATTGAGGTGAATGTGGCGGCGAAAGATGCGGCGACGGCCAAGAAGCAGGCTGACGATCGCGTTGCGCAATACCTCTCTTTCCTCGAGCAGAACGGTGTCGGTAAAAAAGATATCAACTCCGCTAACCTGCGTACTCAACCCGATTACGACTACCAGAATGGTAAAAGCATCCTGAAGGGCTACCGCGCCGTGCGTACCGTTGAAGTGACGGTGCGTCAGCTGGATAAGCTTAACTCGCTGCTGGACGGTGCGCTGAAGGCGGGTCTCAACGAAATTCGTTCCGTGTCGCTGGGCGTTGCGCAACCGGAGAAATACAAAGACGAAGCGCGTAAAGCGGCTATTGATGATGCCATTCACCAGGCGGAACAGCTGGCTTCTGGCTTTAAGAGCAAGCTCGGCCCGGTTTATAGCGTGCGTTACCACGTCTCTAACTACCAGCCAAGCCCGATGGTTCGTATGATGAAGGCTGATGCAGCCCCGGTGTCCGCTCAGGAAACTTACGAGCAGCCAACTATTCAGTTCGACGATCAGGTCGATGTGGTCTTCCAGCTGGAACCAGTTTCAGCACAGCCGAAACCTGCTCAGTAATCTGTAGGCCGGGTAAGGCGTAGCTGCCACCCGGCTTTTCTTTTTAATCCTGTCTCAACACCTTATGCCCGTATGCCAGCAGCGCGTCGGTGACGTTGCGCATCATACGGCTTTCCGGCGCAAAACGGTGCCAGTAGAGCATCCGGCGCTGATACAGCCCCGGCGTCAGGTCAATCAGCTCACCGCTTTTCAACTCTTTCTCAATCTGCAGGTGCGGGATCATGCAGCAGGTGGTGCCCTGGCGCGCAAGCTGCACGAAGGCTTCAGACGAGTTGACGATATGGCACGGCACGCTGCCAGGCGGCAGATCGAAGTTTTGCTGCAGGAATGCCTGATGCATATCGTCCAGATGGTCGAACGCCACGGCAGGGGCTTTCAGCAGCGCGGCGCGGGTGACGCCGTTGGGGAAGTAGCGCTCGGCAAAGGCTTTTGACCCCACAAACAGGTAGTCCAGTGCGCCCAGCTGATCGACAAGACAGCTTGGCAGCGCCTGAGGCTGAATACTGACGGCCCCAACCACTTCACCGCGACGCAGGCGCTCCTGGGTTCGGGTTTCATCTTCAACCTGTAAGTTCAGGCGGATAGGGGAATCTGCTAATACCGGCGCAAGAGCCGGCAGCAGCCAGGTTGCCAGACTGTCGGCGTTGACCGCCAGAGAGAGCAGCAGCGGCGTAGAGCCCGTTTGTTCGTCACCCAGCCACTCGTCTTCCAGCAGTTCAACCTGGCGCAGCAGGGCGAGGAGTTTTTGCCCTTGCTCGGTTGGACGTGGCGGCACGGTACGCACCAGCAGCGGCTGGCCGAACATGTTTTCAAGCTGTTTTATACGCTGTGATACGGCGGACTGGGTGATGCAAAGCTTTTGCGCCGCGCGCTCAAAACCTCGTTCACGAATAACTGCATCAAGTGCCTGTAGTGTTCTGTAGTCCGGACGTTTCATTGCTCTGGCTGACTCCTTAATTTTGCTTAATCTGCACTATGACACAATTTTCCCTTTGTGGCAGACGAATTCCATTCGACGTGTTCTATAATGCGCCCTGAGTTTTCACACCACAGGCAAAACGATCATGACGCAGGATGAACTGAAAAAAGCAGTAGGATGGGCCGCTCTCCAGTACGTACAGCCGGGTACCATTGTCGGTGTCGGTACGGGATCAACCGCGGCACACTTTATCGATGCGCTGGGCACGATGAAGGGGCAAATCGAGGGCGCGGTTTCCAGCTCTGATGCTTCCACGGAAAAGCTGAAAAGCCTCGGCATTACCGTTTTCGATCTCAACGAAGTGGATCGTCTGGGGATTTACGTTGACGGCGCGGATGAAATCAACGGCCACATGCAGATGATCAAAGGCGGCGGCGCGGCGCTGACGCGCGAAAAAATCATCGCCTCCGTTGCGGACAAGTTTATCTGCATCGCGGACGCCTCCAAGCAGGTCGACATTCTGGGTAATTTCCCGCTGCCGGTCGAAGTGATCCCAATGGCCCGTAGCGCGGTTGCCCGTCAGCTGGTGAAGCTTGGCGGTCGTCCGGAATACCGTCAGGGTGTAGTCACCGACAACGGTAACGTGATCCTCGACGTTCACGGTCTGGAAATTCTTGACGCGATTGCGCTGGAAAATGCCATCAACGGCATTCCGGGCGTAGTGACCGTAGGGCTATTCGCCAACCGTGGCGCGGATGTGGCGCTGATCGGCACCGCTGACGGCGTGAAAACCATCGTAAAATGATCTGATGGGGGGAGTCCTCCCATAAGCGCTAACTTAAGGGTTGAACCATCTGAAGAATGCGACGCCTCGGTGCCTCGTTAAGACGATGCCTCGCGTTCTTCAATTGCGTTTTGTAGGCTGTCAGGGATACTGTCCCACGAATGG
>NZ_CDRQYH010000033.1:0-42585 GCF_977039595.1 Enterobacter sp. | reverse complement strand
GGCCCTGGTACGAGCGCTGAACAAAATGACGAAAGCAGGTATGCCTGAAAGCGTGCGTATTGCCTGAAAACACAACCCGCTACGGGGGAGACTTACCCGAAATCTGATTTATTCAACAAAGCCCCGCGGGTGACAACGTGGGCAGCATTCAAACCCCGCTCTCTTCGGGGCAGAGCACCGACGACACCACGCCAACGCTGAACGGCACCGCGACCGCCAACGCCACGGTCACCGTTTATGAGAACGGGCAGCCGGTCGGCACCGTTCAGGCGGACGGTACCGGAGCATGGAGCTTTACGCCATCAGCACCGCTGGGCAACGGCAGCCATACCTGGACCGCCACGGTCACCGATGCAGCGGGCAACGTCAGCCCGACCTCGCCGGGCTTTACCCTGATTGTTGATACCGCTGCACCAAACGCGCCGGTTATCAGCCAGGCGGTAGACGACGTGGGCAGCATCACCGGCCCGCTAACGTCCGGGCAAACAACCGACGATACCGTTCCGCGCCTTGTCGGGACCAGCGAACCGTTTGCCACCGTGAAAATATATGAGGGAGCTACGCTTGTCGGAACAGGCACTGCGGATAGCAACGGGAGCTGGAGTATCTTGCTCAACACCACGCTGACCGCGGGCGCGCACAGCTTCACCGCGCAGGCGACGGATGCGGCGGGCAATACCAGCCTGTCGTCCACCAGCTTCAGCCTCACCGTTGACACCACGCCGCCTGCGCTGCCGGTGCTGACCAGCATTCTGGATGACGTGGGCAATGCGGCGACGCCGGTTGCAAACGGCGGGTTCACCAACGACGCGCAGCCAACCCTCAGCGGCACGGCGGAAGCCGGGTCGACGGTGAAAATCTTTGATAACGGCGTACAGATCGGCAGCGTGACGGCGACCGGCGGCGCGTGGAGCTTTACGCCATCTCCGGCGCTGAGCAACGGCGCGCACACGTTGACCTTTACCGCCACCGATGCGGTGGGCAACGCCAGCGCACCTACCGCCGGGTATGTGATTAACGTCGATACCCTCGCGCCGGGCGCGCCGGTCATCAGTTCGGTGATTGATGATGTCGGCAGCGTTATCGGTCCGGTGACTGGTACGAATCCGACCAACGATACGCGCCCAACGCTAAGCGGGACAGCCGAAGCGAATGCCACGGTCAGGATCTACGATGGTATTACGCTGGTCGGCACGGTGACCGCCGATGGCAACGGCAACTGGACCCTGCCGCAAACCACCACGCTGACGCAGGGCACGCATAACTTCACCGCCACGGCCACCGATGCGGCAGGCAATACCAGCGCGGCGTCAGGCGTGACGACGATTATCGTCGATACGACCGCCCCAACGGCGCCGACCGGGACTCTCAACGCCGACGGTAGCGTCCTGACCGGGAGCGCGGAGGCGGGCAGTACCGTCACAATCCGCCTTGCGGACGGCTCGACGGTGACCGCCATTGCGGGCAGCAACGGCACCTACAGCTACACCTTCATTAACAAACAGATCGAAGGCCAGACGCTGCAGATCACCGCTACCGACGCCGCGGGCAACACCTCCCTGCCGGGCTCCGCCCTTGCACCGGTGTTGCCGCTCTCCGCCAGCAATAACGTTGAAGAGCTGAACCTCAGCACCACGGCGACCGTGACCAACAGCCAGTACAGCGACTACGGCTTCCTGCTGGTCGGCGCCGTGGGCAACGTCCTGACGCTGCTGGGCAATGACACGGCGCAGGTGAACTTCACGGTGGGCAACGGCGGCAGCGCGGATATCGTGGTGAATGCTAACGCTACGGGGGCGGTGCTCTCTCTGCTCAACACTCTTGAGCTGGTAGTTCAGCACTACGTCAACGGCGTCTGGACTACCGTGGTGGATACCGGCCAACCGCAGTTTGCCGATCTCCTGACCCTCGGCGCTACCGGCGTCTCACTGAACCTGACCGGGCTGGCCGACGGTAACTACCGCGTGCTTAGCTATAACACCAACCTGCTGGCAACCGGCTCCTACACCAGCCTCGACGTGGCGGTGAAAGAGACCGGTCCGGGTACGGTTACCGGAGATACCAGTCTCAACGGCAACGTGATCCTTGATACGGATCCGACCGCCGGCAGCGACAACGCGCCGGCCGGAACCACTATCTCCACGGTTACTAACGCGCAGGGCGTCACCACCAGCGTGAACGCCGACGGCACGGTGATCCAGGGCAAATACGGTACGCTGACCATCAACCGAGACGGCAGCTATACCTATAACCTGACCGACACCAGCGCTGCGGTCGTTGGCCGGACGGAGAGCTTCACCTACACCATCACCCATAACGGCGTCAGCGCGTCGGCGAACCTGGTGCTGTCTCTGGGTGCCGGTACGGTAATCAACGGCATTGTGGCAGTGGACGACACGGCCTCGCTGACCTTTGACACCACCGTGAGTGAGGTGAATAACGGCGCCTCGTCTCAGAACGGTTTTACCCTGGTGGGCATTAATCTCGGCAGCACGCTGGGGCTTAACCTGCTGGACGACATGACCAACCCGATCATCTACAACGTGGAGGAAGGGACGACCCGCACCATGACCATCCAGGCCTCCGTGGGCGGCGTGGCGCTGGCGTCGGTGTTCGACCTGTACGTCTATAAGTTCAACAATGCGACCCAGACCTTCGAGCAGGTTCGCGTCGAGTCGGGCTGGCTGCGCGCTCCAGTGCTGGGGGGTACGTCACCGCAGCTGACGCTGAACCTGCCTGCCGGGGAGTATCTGTTCCTGCTGAATACCGCATCCGGGATCGCCGTACTGACGGCCTACACGCTGAACGTCCTGCAGGACCATGTCTACAGCGTGGCGAGCATCAGCGAAACCACCACGGGCGACGTGCTGGCGAATGATCCGGTTCCAGCGGGCACGCTGGTTACCGAAGTGAACGGCGTGGCGGTCAACAGCAGCGGAACCACCACCATTCAGGGAGAATACGGCACGCTGACCATCAATTCGTCCGGTCAGTACACCTACACCCTGAGAAGCGGCGTAGGGGCGGACCATATCAGCACGCCGGATACCTTCGTCTACACCGTTACCGCGCCTGACGGCTCGAAGGATACGGCATCGCTCAACATCACCCCAACCGCGCAGGCGATGAATGCGGTGAACGATGTCAGCGCCACGATGGACCTTACCTCGGTACATCACACGTCGGTCTATTCGGATACGACCGTGGGCACCGCCAGCTGGACGACGGCCCTTCTCTCGTCAACCCAGGGCAGCGGCAGCGGAACCTTCGTGGTCGACGCGAATACCGCGCTGCACAACGCATCGCTGCATTTTAACGTGGCATCGCTGCTGTCGCTGACCGGGTTGACGGTGAACTGGTCCATCAGCGACGGCTCTGGCGTGATCCGCAGCGGCTCCTTCAGCGGGGCCTCGCTGCTGGGCGGCAGTATCGACGTCGCGCTGACCGGGCTGGATCTCAACGCCGGAACCTATACGCTGAACTTTACCGGTAGCGTCCCGGGGCTGAGCGTCGGAAACATCACCATTACCCCAAGCGTGAACGGCACCACCTACTCGCTGAGTAATTTCGACGTCACCGGCAGCCACACCGTCAACGGCAATATCTTTGACGGCACCGACTCCGGCGGCGTGCTGGATCAGCTCCACTCGGTGGATACCCGTCTGAGCGTGACCGGCTACAACGGCGTGACCACCACGCTGGATCCGTATACCGGCAGCGCAACGGTGAATATTGTCGGCCACTACGGCACGCTGGCGATCGGCGCTGACGGCCATTACACCTATACCCTCAACAGCGGGGTATCGCTCTCAACCATGACCTCGAAGGAGACCTTCAACTACACCCTGACCGACTCTACAGGAAGAACGGACAGCGCCACGCTGACCATCAATATGGCGCCGCAGTTCATCAGCTCTGAGCATAACGACGCCATCACCGGTACGGCCTACGGCGATACGCTGATTTACCAGGTGCTGAACAGCACGGTGGGCAACGGTACGGGGGGTAACACCAGCAGTGCCGCGGGCGATCACTGGACCGGCTTCTCGCTGGCGCAGGGCGACAAGATCGACATCGGCGATCTGCTGGTGGGCTGGAACGGTAGCGCCGCGACGCTCGGGAATTATCTCCATGTCACTAATAGTAATGGCAATACCGTGATCTCCATCGACCGTGATGGTGCAGGGGGCACCTACACTAATACCACGCTCGTTACGCTTGATGGCGTTCAGACCACCTACGACGAGCTTGTTAACCAGCAACACATCATTACCTGATACCACCTGCAAGAGATGACCCGGGCGCGCAGCGCCCGGGCATAAATAATAAAGCCGTATTTTTTTATAGGGACATGACATGGGAATGAAGATGCCTTACTGGTGGCTCTCGTGCTGCCTGATATCTGTGCCCGCTTTCTGCGCAAATCCGGCGGCCACCATCAATACCGGACAGCTTCGCGAAACGCAGGAACTCCCCTCGCTCAACGGCCGCATCGCACCTGCGGCTGGCAAAGCCGCACCCGGTTCATTGCAGCTTGGCGATGCCGTTAACCGCGCCGTCACCTGGCACCCGGCCATCAGCGAAGCCGTGGGGAAACTCTACCAGCAGAGCGAAGAGGTAGACGTCGCTAAGTCAAAATACTATCCGCAGATTAATGCCGGCGTGGACAACGGTTATTCCCACGACGGCGACCAGAACGGCTTTACGCCGTCGCTGGTGCTTTCTCTCTCACAGATGCTCTACGACTTTGGCAAAGTGGCAAGCCAGGTACGCGCCGAGAGCGCCGGCGTTGCCCAGCAGCAGGCCAACGTGCTGGTGAGTATCGACACTATCGCCCACGATACCGCCGTCGCCATGGTGCAGGTGCAAACCTGGCAGCAGATGGTTGAGACCGCTAAAGAGCAGCTCGACGCCCTCTCCTCTATCGGCACGCTGACGCGCCAGCGTAACGACGAAGGGGCCACATCGCTCTCTGACGTGGTGCAGACCGATGCCCGAATCGAAGGCGCGCGAGCACAGCTGATGCAGTACCAGGCCAGCCTGGACAGCGCCCGCGCCACGCTGATGAGCTTTCTCGGCTGGAACAGCCTGAACGCGATAAGCAATGACTTTCCGCAAAAGCTGGGCCGGAGCTGCGACATCGCCGAGCCGGACGACCGCCTGGTTCCCGCCGTTCTCGCCGCCTGGGCGCAGGCTAACGTCGCCCAGGCTAACCTGGACTATGCCGACGCGCAAATGACGCCAACCGTCTCGCTGGAGCCGGAGGTGCGCCACTACATGAACGATCGCTACGCGGGCAGCGACACGCGGGATCGCACCCAGTATTCCGCATGGGTGAAAGTTCAGATGCCGCTTTATCAGGGCGGCGGCCTCACCGCACGGCGTAACGCTGCCGGACACGCGGTGGAGGCGGCGCAGTCCACCATTCAGCGCACGCGTCTTGATGTCCGCCAGAAACTGCTGGAAGCCCGCAGCCAGGTGATGAGCCTGCAAAGCACGCTGCAAATTCAGGGCCGTCAGGAGGCGCTCAGCGCACGCACCCGCGAACTGTACCAGCAGCAGTATCTTGACCTCGGCTCGCGCCCGCTGCTCGACGTGCTCAACGCCGAACAGGAGGTTTATCAGGCGCGCTTCACCCAGCAGCAGACCCTCGGTCAGTTGCACCAGCTGCAGCTCAACTGCCTGTATAACACCGGACAGCTGCGTCACGCGTTCGATCTTGATAACCGCACCATCCAGACCGTGGAGATCCAGCCATGAAGCAGCGTGATATCCCGCAAGGTGAAAACATGACGGATGAGGCGCTGGCGCAGTGGGCACAGGCCTTTGGTTTTGTTGCCACGCGCTATCGCGTCGCCTGCTCGCCCGGCGCGCTGATTGCAGGCGCACCCTGGCTGAAAGGCAAACCGATGGTGCCCGCCCTCACCCAGCTGGCCCGCGAAGCAGGGCTGTCGTTTCAGCTCCTTACCGACGATCGACAGGCGATCAACAGCTGGCGTCTGCCGGTTGTCGTAGCGATGAATGACGGCAGGATCGGCGTGATCGAGCATTTCGACGGGGACGATACGCTGGAAGTCAGCTTTTTCGACGACGAGACCTACACCAACCGGCTGTCGATGACGGCGATGCTGCCCGCTATACGCCACGTTATTGCCCTGCGTCCACTCGCCGCGCTGAAGGACAGCCGCGTGGATGCCTATATCTCCAAATATCGTCCGGACTGGCTCTACCGGCTGGTGATGCGCGATCTCCGCCCCTACAGCTGGGTGATGCTCGCCGCGCTGTTTATCAACGTGCTGTCGCTCTCCGGGATCGTCTTTTCCATGCAGGTCTATGACCGGGTGATCCCCGCACAGTCCTACCCGACGCTGTACGTCCTGACCATCGGGGTGCTGATTGCCACCCTGTTTGGTTTTGTGCTGCGCGTGGCGCGCGGGCACATTATGGATCTGCTGGGCAAGCGCTCGGATATGCGCGTTTCGGATCGCGTATTCGGCCACGCTCTGCGGCTGCGCAACAGCGCGATCCCCCGCTCCACCGGCAGCTTTATCTCGCAGCTGCGCGAGCTGGAGCAGATCCGCGAGATGGTGACCTCGTCCACCATCTCGACGATTGTCGATCTGCCCTTCTTTTTACTGTTCGTGGTGGTGCTGGCGATCATCGCCCCGCAGCTGACGTGGATCGCCCCGGTCGCGGCGGTGATCATGGTCCTGCCCGGCCTGCTGCTGCAGAAGAAGCTGGCGGAGCTGGCAAAGCAGTCGGCGCATGAATCAACCCTGCGCAACGCGGTGCTGGTGGAGAGCGTGCAGGGCCTGGAGGACATCAAGCTGATGCAGGCGGAAAACCGCTTTTTGCAGCAGTGGAACAGCTATATCCAGATCACCGCAGAATCCGGCCTGCGCACTCGCGAGCTGACGCAGAACCTGATCAGCTGGGGGATGACCATTCAAAGCCTGGTCTACGCCGGGGTGATTGTGGTCGGCGCGCCGATGGTGATCGACGGTACCCTGACCACCGGCTCGGTGGTCGCCGCGTCGATGCTGGCTTCCCGCATGATCGCCCCAATGGCGACGCTGTGCGGCGTGCTGGCGCGCTGGCAGCAGGTCAAAGCCGCAAAAGAGGGGCTGGACAGCATCATGCAGCTTCCCACCGAAAACCAGCGCGAGGAGACGCCGATCCGCCAGGACGTCCTGCGCGGACACTATCTTTTCGAGCAGGCGCAGTTCCGCTATCAGCCGGACGATCCGCGCATGGCGCTGCGCATTAATCGCCTGGAGATAAGGCCGGGAGAAAAAGTGGCGATCCTCGGGCGCAACGGCGCGGGCAAATCAACCCTGCTGCAGGCGATGGCGGGCGGGATGGACCTGGCGGCGGGCGAACTGCGGCTCGACGGCTTCAGCCTGCCGCATCTCGACGTGGCGGACGTGCGGCGCAACGTCGGCTTTATGACTCAGAACGCGCGGCTGTTTTACGGCACCCTGCGCGAAAACATCACCCTCGGCATGCCGCGCGCCACCGACGAAGAAATTTTCGAGGCGCTGGAGCTGACCGGCGCGGCGGGCTTCGTCCAGAAGCTGCCCAAGGGGCTGGACTATCCGATCATGGAAAACGGCGTAGGGCTCTCCGGCGGGCAGCGCCAGTCGATTCTGCTGGCGCGAATGCTCCTGCGCGATCCGAATATTGTGCTGATGGATGAACCCACCGCGTCGCTGGATGAGCACACCGAGCGGGAATTCATCCAGCGCCTGGGCGACTGGCTCGGGCATCGCACCCTGATCGTCGCCACGCACCGCGTACCGGTTCTGGAACTGGTGGAGCGCGTCGTGGTGTTAAAAGAAGGCATGCTGGTGATGGACGCGCCAAAAGCCCAGGCGCTGAGCAACAGCCGTATGCAGCAGCAACAGCAGCAGGCAGCAACCGGACGGGAGTGGAAAAATGAAAATCAGTCAGCGTGACATGGCGGCAATGGACGATCTGGATAACGCCCTCGACTCCGAAAGCGGCTACACCGGCGCGCGCCGGATCGTGATCTTCTCGCTGCTGATGTTTGTGGTGCTGGGCGTCTGGGCATGGTTTGGCGTGCTGGATGAGGTGTCAACCGGTTCGGGTAAAGTGATCCCCAGCTCGCGCGAGCAGGTCTTACAGTCTCTCGACGGCGGGATCCTCACCGAGCTGAACGTCCACGAAGGCGATCAGGTGCAGGCCGGACAGGTGCTGGCGCGGCTTGACCCGACCCGTTCCGAGTCAAACGTCGGCGAAAGTGCGGCGCGCTACCGCGCGTCTCTGGCCTCCAGCGCCCGCCTGTATGCCGAGGTGAACGATCTGCCGCTGAAGTTCCCCCCTTCGCTGGCGAAATGGCCGGATCTGATTGCCGACGAAACGCGGCTCTACAACTCGCGCCGCGCGCAGCTGGAGGATACCCAGCGGGAGCTTCGCGCCGCGTTAGATCTCGCCAATAAAGAGCTGGCCATTACCCAGCGGCTGGTGAAAACCGGGGCCGCCAGCCACGTGGAGGTGCTGCGGCTGCAGCGGCAGAAAAGCGATCTGGAGCTGAAGCTCACCGACGTGCGCTCGCAGTATTACGTCCAGGCGCGCGAGGCGTTATCCAAAGCCAACGCTGAGGTGGATATGGTTTCAGCCATCCTCAAGGGCCGCCAGGATTCCGTCACCCGTCTGACGGTAAAATCCCCGGTGCGCGGGATCGTGAAAAATATCAAGGTGACCACCATCGGCGGGGTGATCCCGCCCAACGGCGAGCTGATGGAGATTGTGCCGGTGGACGATCACCTGCTGATCGAAACTCGCCTGTCGCCGCGCGATATCGCCTTTATCCACCCGAACCAGGAGGCGCTGGTCAAAATCACCGCCTACGATTACGCCATTTACGGCGGCCTGCACGGGGTCGTTGAGACGATTTCCCCGGATACCATTCAGGATGAGGCCAAGCCGGAGGTGTTCTATTACAGGGTGTTTATCCGCACCAGTCAGGATTACCTGGTCAATAAGGCGGGCAGGCACTTCTCGATTGTACCGGGGATGATTGCGACGGTGGACATTAAGACCGGAGAGAAAACGGTGCTGGATTATCTGATTAAACCGTTCAACCGGGCGAAAGAGGCGCTAAGGGAGCGATAGCCAATCGCCGGGTGGCGGCTGCGCCTTACCCGGCCTACATCCCCCCAGGCCCTTGCAAGCGCAGCGCCACCGGGCTTTAAACCGCACGCCAGAACTGGAACCTGCCTCGGAGAATTAATCTTTAGTCATGCAACCCACTTCCCTTCAGCCATCGCCCAGGTAATATTAACCGCAGACAAAACGCACTTGCGCACAGTGCGGGAGTGCATTACTATTCATTCAGCTTCATGGACTGGAGCTCGCCAGCATTATGATTAGTTATTTTCGGGATCAATGGCTTGAGGATTTTTTTCTTTACGGCAGATCGAGCAATGTTATCCCTTCAAATCTGGAAACAGCGCTTGCGAGAAAGCTCGATATCATCAGGGCAGCAACCTCGCACAGGGATTTGCGATCGCCACCGGGCAATATGTACGAAGCATTGAATCCTCCGCTGAAGGGCTATTCCTCCATCCGGGTAAACAGGCAATACAGGCTCGTATTTTGCTGGACAGAGGGTAAAGCAGAAGATCTCTACCTCTCTCCACACAAGTACACGCAACACAAGTGAGGCATCATCTATGACACTTCAACAGGCACTCCGCAAACCCACCACGCCGGGCGACGTGTTGCAGTATGAGTATCTTGAACCGCTCAATCTGAAAATCAGCGATCTGGCGGAGATGCTCAATGTTCACCGCAACACCATCAGCGCGCTGGTCAATAACAATCGCAAGCTTACTGCCGATATGGCGATCAAGCTGGCAAAAGCCTTTGATACCACGATTGAATTTTGGCTGAACTTACAGCTGAACGTCGATATCTGGGAAGCGCAATCTAACGCCAGGACGCAGGAGGAGCTAAGCCGTATAAAGACCGTTGCGGACGTCATGGCTAAGCGAAAATCTGGCCAACCGGATGTAGCCTGACCCGAACAGGCGCGGAGATCTTACTCCGCCGGACGAGGTGCGGCGCTGTTATACACGCCAACATAGCGCGCAAATTTCCCAATAAACACACCGGCAAACACGCCGCCGGAGACGATCGCCAGCACGCTCATGGCGGGCTGCTGCATCGCCTGGGGAGAGACCGCGCTCATCACGCCCAGCACATACTTCACCCCGAACGCCAGCATCATAAACGGCAGCGCGGTGTAGTCGGCCTGGCGGTAAAGGCTGCGCGGCGCCTCTGCGCGGGTAATCACAGCCTGCTTAATCAGGACATACCCCAGCGCGGCACCGGCAAGGATCCCCGCCGTCCACAATGCAACAGTCCCGGGAGTCAGCGTGCGATAGACTATCAGATCGTAAATATCCCAGATAAGAAAGATGCCCGGAATAATGGCAAGCCGCTCCAGCGTCACGGTGGCGGGCCGTCGGGCTTTAAGGCCGCGGGAGATAAGGAAGATAAACAGCACCCACACCCAGACGGGCGTGTGCGTCACAACACCGATCAGAAATTCAAACATGGAGATCACCATGAACGATCGCGGCCCCTGCCGCCCTGAACGCGTATTGCGCATAACGGCAAAACCACCGTTATGCGCAGGTCTTTTACAGCGATTTTTTCAGGCGTCGAACCGCTTCTATCAGCTGCTCATCCGTTGGGGTGACGAATGACATGCGCAGCGTTGTCTGGTCCGGCTCATTACAGTAGAAAAATTCGCCCGGCACAAATACTACGCCGTTACTTAACGTTTTTTCCAGCCAGCGGGTGGTATTACTACCATTTTTCATATTCGCCCACAGGAACATGCCGCCCTTCGGCTTGTGGAAAGACATCACGTCGCCAAGCTCGGCCTCCAGCTCGGTTGCGAACGTCTGGTATTTCTGGCGATAGGCTTCGCGGATCGTTTTAATCTGAGCGGGCAGACGACCGGTTTTCAGGTACTCATACGTCATCAGCTGCGACAGCGTGCTGGTGTGCAGATCGGTGGTTTGCTTCAGGTTCACCACCGCGCGCTTCAGCCATTCCGGTACCACCACCCAGCCCACGCGAGTGCCCGGCGCGAGGATTTTAGAGAAGGTAGAGGTATACACCACGTTCTCTTCGTTGCCGATATCTTTGGCATGAGCAATTAACGGGCGGAAGACTTCATCGGTATAATTAATTTCGCTGTACGGATCGTCTTCAATAATCACGAAGTCATAGCGCTTCGAGAGTTCCACCAGCTGTTTACGACGCGCCTCAGAAAGCGTCACGCCGCCCGGGTTGCCAAACGTCGGGACAATATAGACCGCTTTGATAGTTTTATTTGCCACCAGCACTTCGAGCTCGTCGACCTTCATGCCGTCACCGTCGGTGCCGACGGATTCAAAATTCGCCTGCGCCAGGCCGAATACCTGCAGCGCAGCAAGATAGGTTGGACGCTCGACGACAACAATATCGCCCGGGTTAATCAAAGCACGCGCCAGCACGTCGAGGGACTGCTGTGAACCAGAGGTCACGACCACGTCATCCGCCTTACAGCGAATGCCTCGCCCCTCGCAAATACGCTGAATCTCTTCCCGCAGTCCCGGCACGCCTTCGGTCAGGCCGTACTGGAATGCCTCGCCAAAATGCTGAGATAACACGGCATCAGCGGCAATTTTCAGCCCTTCGCGATCGAACAGGTCTGGGTTTGGAATACCGCCCCCCAGCGAGATCACGCCCGCCATTTTGCTGTGTTTTAATAATTCACGGATGGCAGATGATTGCAGGCCCTGCGCGCTGCTGGCGAGTTTACTCACGGACATTCTTTGCTTACCTTCTGTTTTTATAGTGTGCCCAATCTTAGCAGAATATGGGCGATAAATTCCGTCAGCTTAGGCAGTTGACGTAAATCCTGACGCCACAATAAATGCACGGGTCTCGGCGCCGGAATATACTCTTCCAGCACCCGCACCAGCCTGCCGCTTTCCAGATCTTCCGCCACCAGCACCTCCGGCTGCAGCAGCAGTCCCGCTCCGGCTCTCGCGGCCATCCAAAGCCCGTAGCCGTCATTACATTTTAAGACCGCATCCCGCTTCCAGCGCACCTCGCCCTCGACGCCCGCCAGCCGCCACTCGTTGCGCGCGGTCCACACGCTGTGGGACAGGCAGAGATGATCCACCAGATCGGCAGGGGTTTGCGGCGTACCGTAGCGTGCCAGGTAGTCCGGCGCGGCGCAGATAACCATCCGGTAAGGGCAGAGGTATTTCGCCACCAGATCGTCGTTGTGAATGTCGCCAATACGAATGGCCAGATCGATACCCTCCTCCACCAGATCCACCATCCGGTTGGTGAGATCCAGCTCGATGCGCACTTCCGGGTAGCGTTGTAAAAAAGAGGCCGTAAGCGGCGCGATCGCGCTGCCGCCAAACGAGGTGGGCGCCGTCACGCGCAGGGTCCCGGACGGTGCGGCGCGCAGGCGTTCCACGGCGCTTTCGGCGATCGCGACCTGCTCCAGCACCCGCTTCGCCTCGTCGAAATAGACGCGTCCGGCATCCGTCAGGCTCTGACGGCGCGTGTTACGCTCCAGCAGCGCAACGTACTTCCCCACCATCACCGCCGACATCTCGAGCCGCGCCGCCGCGCCGGTGAAACTGCCGCTTTCAACCACCGCAATAAAGGTCTCCATGCTGCGAAGCTTATCCATATTCCAAACCTCTGGTTAGCAATCTTCTAACTTTAGCCCAGTTTATCCGTATTTTAATTTATTAAAGAATGAAGGCTCACAACAGAAGGAGTCGGCTATGAAAATCGTCATTATTGGTGCTAGCGGTACGGTTGGTCGTGCGGTAACGGAAGAGCTGAGTCGTCGCCACGAGGTCATCCGCGTCGGCCGCACGCAGGGCGACGAACAGGTAGATATCACCTCTCAGGCGAGCGTTCAGGCGCTGTTCGAGAAAATCGGTCCGGTGGATGCCATTGTGTCCGCCAGCGGTGGCCTCTACTTTGGCCCGCTCGCGACCATGAAAGATAGCGACTTTAACCAGGGGCTACAGGATAAGCTGCTAGGACAGGTGCGCCTGGCGCTGACCGGCCAGCACTACCTGAACGAAGGCGGCTCGATTACGTTGATAAGCGGGATCGTCGCGCACGAGCCGATTGCGCAGGGCGTAAATGCCACTACGGTGAATGCGGCGCTGGAAGGGTTTGTTCGCGCCGCAGCCTGCGAATTGCCGCGCGGGATCCGCATCAATCTGATTAGCCCGACGGTTCTCACCGAATCCGTCGAAACGTACGATGGCTTCTTCCCGGGCTTCGAAAGCGTGCCTGCCGCGACGGTGGCGCAAGCCTATCGCCGCAGCGTGGAGGGCGTGCAGAGCGGGCGGGTATACAAGGTCGGCTACTGAGCCGTGCGCGCGGCGATCGGCACCAGCATCGGGCGTGGAAGCAGCGCTTACCCGGCCTACATAAGTGCGGCCTGATGCCCTCCCCCCCTCTCCCACAGGGAGAGGGAGAAATGCACATCAATCCACAACGCCCCAGACGAGGTTACCCTTGTGGAACGTTGCGGTACGCGGAGAGATGCGCGCCACGGCTTCGGCGGAACAGGAGGCGTCCACCAGCACAAAGCTGGCGTCATCCTGCGCTTTCGGCCATACGCGATCGCCTTTGTCGTTCAGGGGCAGCACGTCGCCGGTCGCGATACCTAATGCGCGGGAGAGCGTCTGCTCGTTCGGGCGGATGTAGAGCTGGGCGTAGAGATTAGCTTTTTCCAGCATGTCCCCCAGACCGTACGGCGACCAGTGGTCGATCACGCTGTCGGTTCCCGTCATCACAAACACGCCCTTGTCCCGCAGCTGCTTCAGCGGCATATGCAGGGTGCCAATCGGCACGGTGGAGGCGATGGTCACCTGCTGCGCCGCCATGCGGGTGGCGATCTCATCCACCTGCTTTTCGTTAAGCGTCGCCAGCGCAAAGGCGTGGCTGATGGTCAGCTTCCCCTTCAGCTCCGGCGTTTTCTCCACGGTTTCGACCATGTAGTTCACCGCCGCCACCCCCGCCGGGCTGGTCTCGTGCAGGTGAATATCCACTCCTTTGTCGTAGTCCAGCGCAATCTGGAACATCAGGTCGAGAGATTTCTCCATCGCGCCGTCGACGTTGGTCGGGTCCAGCCCGCCCACGTAGTGCGCCCCGGCCTGCATAGCCTCACGCATCAGCTTTTCGGAATGGGACAGCAGCAGCCCGTGCTGTGGGAAGGCGACGATTTCACAGTCAAAGCCGGGCTTACGGCGCGATAAAACCGCCTGCAGGTTTTCAAGATTCTTCAGGCCGGAGGTCGGCTCGATATTGCAGTGGCTGCGGGCTATGGTGGAGCCTTTCGACTGGATCAGATCGATCAGCTTTTCCGCACGCTCCTGGGTGTAGGGCTGAAGCTCCGGCAGCAGCTTCTGTTCCAGGCGGATCATATCCTGAATGGTGGTGCCCGCCGGGCGGTTGAGGGAACGCCACGGGCCGCCGTAAAAGGTTTTATCCAGGTGGATGTGCATGTCGCGCATTGCCGGGAGCATCAGCTTGTTGCCCGCGTCGTAGTGCGGCAGCGTGGCGTCGGCGTGGCGCTTGTTATCGCGCAGGCCGACGATCTTCCCGTCTTGAATCTCCAGCGTCTTCAGCTCGGTGCGGGTGCTCGTCGCCACGCTGCCGTCGAAATTAAACCCGGCTTCGAGCAGTACGTTGTCCAGATAGTAATGTTTCGCGGTGATATTCACAGGCTTACCGGTCTCGCAGAGTGGCTTTGCGGAGTCGGCAGCATACGCGACGGATCCGGTCGCGCCAAACAGCGCGCAGGCGGTCACCATTTTGCCGCTCTGGCTGATGAATTCACGGCGGCTTTTATTTTCACTCATCTTTTCTTCCTTCATTCACAATATGGGTACCGGTTTCTCCGCGCAGCGCGGCGGGCAGGCAGTCCGGCGAGGTGATGATCACGCGCTTGCCGCCGTGATGTAAAAACGCCAGCGAGGCGACGATTTTGGGCAGCATGCTGCCCGCCGGGAAATGGCCTTCCTCCATGTAGTACGTCATCTCCGCTACGTCGACGGTCTCCAGCGCCTGTTGATTTGGCTTACCGAAGTTGACACACACCTTTTCCACGCCGGTGGTAATCACCAGCACGTCGGCGCCGATCTCGCGCGCCAGCAGCGCGGTGGAGAGATCTTTATCAATCACCGCGTCGACGCTCTGGTAATCGCCCTGCGCCGAGCGCACCACGGGAATACCGCCACCGCCCGCGCCGATCACCACGAAGCCTTTTTGCGTCAGTGTCTTGATCGCGTCGGCCTCGACAATGCGCAGCGGCTGGGGCGAGGCCACCACGCGACGATATCCCCGGCCCGAATCTTCAACAAAGTGCCAGTCCGGGTGCGCGAGCTGCAGTTCGTCGCGCTGCGCCTCGCTGAAGAACGCGCCGATCGGCTTCGTGGGGTGCGCAAAGCCGGGATCGTTTTTATCCACTTCCACCTGCGTGACGACCGTGACCGCCTTTTGCTCGCCGCGCGCGGCAAGGCGGTTGTTCAGCGCCTGCTGGATCAGGTAGCCAATGCCGCCCTGGGTGTCCGCCACGCAGTTTGCCAGCGGCGTCAGAGGGAGCCCTTCCCGCTCGTGGGCGATTTCAGCGCGGCGCAGATCCAGCCCCACCTGCGGACCGTTGCCGTGGGTAAGCACGATGTCATAGTCGGAGGCCAGCATTTCGAGCACCGACTCTGCCACCGCTTTGACCGCCTGCGCCTGATGTTCAACCGACTGGCTGGCGTTGTCTTTGATAATGCTGTTGCCGCCGATGGCAACGACCATAAGCTCTTTCATACGTGTTCCTTCGCAACATTACCCGACGCAGCGCTCGCAACTTCCCGGCTGTCGAGAAAATGCTTCACCACAAACATGCCGCCCATCATCAGATACGCGGTGACGAACATCAGCGAACTGCCTTCGGCAAAACCCACCACCGGGGCGTGGATCACCCCGAACAGCGCCAGCAGTGCCCCGCCCGCCGCGGCCACGGCTCCGCGCAGCGGTTTGTTGATAATGGCAAAGATGGCGATACAGCCCCACAGCATGCTGGCGAGCGGTGCCCCGTTCCCCAGATGGACTAATCCTTCGTAGTAGATCCCTTTGCTGTGCAGCACGTCGGTACCGATTTTGGCGGCATTCGTGCCCGCCGCTCCCATCACGCTGTTCATCATGGTCAGCGCCCAGTTGGCGATCCACGGGAACAGGCAGATGAAGATCACGGGCACTTCCACCTTCGGCGTTTCCCTCACCACCTGGTTGGCGGTGACCACGCCGATAAACACCAGAATCGGCACGATGGCGGTCATCGGAATGATGGCGAGCATAAACGCCCCCAGCCCGAAAAGCGGCACAATGAACATGGTCACGCCGGAGGCCAGCGTGTAGCCGATGCTGGCCCCCATCGCTTTCCAGCCGGGATGGCCGACGTAAACCGTCACCGGGAACGGGTTCCCCATCAGGCAGCCGAGCATGGAGGCCAGACCGTTCGCCAGCATGACTTTACGCGTCGGGTATTCATCCCCCGCCGCGTGGGCACTTTCGATGTTCTCCAGGTCAAAGATGTAGTTCGCCAGCCCCAGCGGTACGGCAGAGGCAAGATACGGCAGCGCGTGCGGCAGGCCCTGCAGGAAGCCTTCCACATGCACCTGCGGCGGGTTAAAGCCGAAGGATGACATGGACGCTTTAATCGCTTCCGGGCTCTGCAGGCCAGAGATCCACGCCAGTGCGGTACCGGCTATCAGCAACAGCAGGCCGGTAGGGATTCTGGCGAAAATCGGCTTTTTGCCGAACCAGTTGATGAAGATCAGCAGCAGGACGATGAACGATACGGTCGGCGCTTCAAACGCCTGCAGCATCGGGTTCATCGCCAGCAGCAGCAGGCCTAAACCGGACAGGCATGACAGCAGCACGGTGCGCGGGATCATCTTGCGGATGGTTTCGCCCAGGAATGAACCGCCCGCAAGAATCATCGCCTCAACGAAGCACCAGACCAGGCCAATCTGAATAGCGAACTCCGCATCGCCCGTTTGCTGATACACCGGCATCAGCACCAGGAAGGTCACGGTAAAAATTGACGGCGCGCTGGGGCCGGACGGCAGCGCTGTCACGTCCGTGCGCCCGGTCTGGCGCGCCATCTGCATGCCGAACCACGCGTAGCAGATACTCGCGACCAGCACCGCCAGCCCGAAGGCCGGCGCGATGCGTCCATAAACAATCTCCTTCGGGATGCCGACGACAAAAATGAGCAACACCATCATGGTCAGCAAATTGGTCAGGTTGTTGGTCATCAACCCGAAATAAGCCGCCCAGTCACCTCTTTTCCACTCCAGTTTCATGTTTTTCATGGATGCATGCCTTATAAAAAGTAGCGATCGCGGAAGGTCAACAGCGCCTTTTCAAAACAGCTAAACGGCGGGTGAACGATGCCCGCCCCAATCATGCCGATGCCCGCGTCTTTGTGCGCAATGGCGGTATTGATGACCGGCAGAATGCCGCTGCCAGCGACCTTCGTGATGTCGATGGCGGTCGGGATCCCCATAAACGAGAGCAGCGGAATGGTGACGTTCGGGTTTTCTCCGAGGGTGATTTCGCGCATCTGGCGGGAGAAGTCGATGGCTTCCTCCACCGTCCCGCCCACCAGGGCGACAATCGCCGGGGCCGTCGCCATCGCAAAGCCGCCGATGCCGTAGGTTTCGGTGATCGCGCTGTCGCCGATATCCAGCCCGGAATCTTCCGGCCGGTAGCCCGCAAACATCGGGCCAATCACCTGCTGCGCCGGGCCGGTGAACCACTGCCCCGGCAGGCCGGAAACGCGCAGGCCGAATTCGTAGCCGTTGCGCGCCATGGTGGTAACCACGGTGCTGTATTCAATGCCGTGGGCGGCGTCCAGCGCGGCTTTACACATCGCCATCCACGTCGGGCCGGAGAAGTAGTCGCTGCTGGCGACAAACTCGAACACCTCGCGCTGCTGCTCCACCGGATAGCCCGCCTGAATTAGCCCCGGCGCCAGCGCCTGGATCAGCAGCGTCGTGCCCGCGTTATTGCGGTTGTGGCACTCGTCGCCCATGTGCAGCGCCTGGGCCAGCATCAGGCGCAGGTCGATTTCGCCGATAATCTTCATCGCGTCGCGCAGCATCGGGCCGAGCACGTCGCGCATCCAGTTCAGGCGGTCGATGACGCTCTGGTCGTTGGCCCCCATGCGCAGGATCTTCGCCATCTGCTCGCTAAGGTTGGTGAACGCGCGGTTGCCGTAGGTTTTGTTTTCAACGATGTGCATAAACATCGACGCGGAGGTGACGCCCGCCATGGAGCCCACGCAGTCGTGCTCGTGGCACGGCGAGAAGGC
This sequence comes from Enterobacter sp., assembly GCF_977039595.1. Taxonomy (NCBI): domain Bacteria; kingdom Pseudomonadati; phylum Pseudomonadota; class Gammaproteobacteria; order Enterobacterales; family Enterobacteriaceae; genus Enterobacter; species Enterobacter sp. The sequence continues at coordinate 24,149 of NZ_CDRQYH010000033.1, read as the reverse complement.
GATCTTCCCGGAGGCGGCAAGTCGCGCCGCGTCGTCCAGATCTTTCGCCAGCCCTTCAAACACCAGCGCCCCGGTGACCGCGCCCTTCATCGCGCCGCACATGTTTTCCCAGGAGACAGGCGGACCGGCGTGCAGAATGGTGGTGCGGGTCATCCCCGGCACAACGTTAATCGCCTGGTCATAGCCCACCAGCACCGGATGAGACTGAATAATGCGCTCAAGGGCGATTTGGTTGGCAGCGGCGATTTTCTCCGCCAGCGGTTTTTCCGCCAGCTGGTCGAGCGCTTCAACGACCTGCATATTGCCCTGCCCCGGCGGCGTCCAGTCGAGCTGGGTCACGGGAACGTGCTGCTTTTTAAGATCGTCGCTGAACATCGCGAGACCCACGTTAATGACGTTCAGCGGCTGGTTAAATAAGGTAGTCATTATGCGTTCTCCCCTTTGCAGACAAATTCGCGTGCCAGTAATCCGGTATTGGTGCTGCTGCTGGCCCAGATGACGCCTGCGTCGGTCAGCAGCTGACACTGCTGCGCCAGCGACTGCGGATCCTGGTCGGTGCCGAGCACGTAGCCGAGGATCTCCAGCGGACGGTTATCGGCCTTCGCGATCGCCTGTGCTTCTTTAATGGCGTCGATCATCACGCCGACCGGATCCTCGTGGGCGCCGAAGCCGAGCACAAAGTCCATCACAATCACCCCGACTTCCGGGTCGCGAGCCTCCTGGAGCAGGCGGCTGATGCGGTTGGTCGGGTCAATCATCGGGTGCGGCTTGCCGTTGGTGAAATCGTCATCGCCAAAGTCGAGGAAGGTGTGGGCTTTACTGACGCTGATGTCGCTCAGGCGCTTAGCCGGATCCGGCTGGATGTTGCTGTAAACGTCGTCGAATTTCGCAAGCGCGGCAAACATCGCCTCGTCGCACAGGGTGCCGCCGCAGAACAGGCCGCGAATGTACTTCTGCTGCGGGGTCAGGCGAGCGCGCACCTCTTCAATTAATGGCCAGTTGAGCGGGTGCAGATCGAGGGACTCTTTTTTGATGCCGGTGAGCAGGATGGCCTTCAGCGCCGCCTCTTTGGTGCCGCGCGCGAACTGCAGTCCGTCCTCATCGGCGGGCGGTTCATTGCGCCCGAGGAAGCACGCGATCACGGGCTTACCACAGGCGCGCGCGCGGGCCAGCACTTTCTCCGCCACCGCAGGCGCGGGCGGCTTGGAGATCAGCGCAATCACTTCTGTACCCTCGTCGGCTTCCAGCATGTCGATGGCGTCGAGCATCATCAGGCCGCCGATCTTCTCGCTGAGATCGCGTCCGCCGGTGCCGATCAGCTGCGACACGCCGCCGCCGAATTCGTGAATACGCACGCTCAGCTCCTGGCTGCCGGTGCCGGATGCGCCGACGATACCAATCGGTCCGCGACGCACCGCGTTGGCGAAGCACAGTCCCGCGCCGTTGATGATGGCGGTGCCGCAGTCCGGCCCCATCATCAGCAACCCTTTCTGGTGCGCCAGCTGCTTCAGCGCCAGCTCGTCGTCAAGCGACACGTTATCGGAAAACAGCATCACGTTGAGATCGTTTTCCAGCGCCTGACGCGCTTCGCGGGCGGCGAAGGTCCCGTTGACGGAAATCACCGCGAGGTTGCTGTCCGGGCGATGGGTTTTGGCGCTGGCAATCGTCGCGTAGCGCGCTTCATGGGAGCCCGCGCTCTCTTTACGCGTGAACAGCGCTTCAATAGCGGCCAGCGTTTCTTCATTCGCCGCGTCGCCTTTAATGACGATCATCAGGTCACCGTTTTTCGCCTCATTTAATTCCGGCGTTAACAGCCCGAGGTTTTTTAAAACGCCCTTATTCATTTCCGTTGCCATGGCGACAAAGGCCTGTTCGACGCCCGGCAATTTATTGGCTTTAGTGGAAACGGACATTAATGATACGGAGTCAAAATAGGTGTTCTTTTTAATCACGATTTTCGTTGGCATTATTTGCACCTGTTCGCGGATAAAAGGAGGCCGCCGTCGTGCAAAATGCACGTCGGTAAAAATGCTTTATTTAATTAGCGGCCAGCCGGAATGGGCTGACCGACCGTCTTATGCGCCCGCCGCCAGCAGCAGGTCTGCAATCTCGGTGAAGCCTTTCTCCCGCGCCAGTTCGAGCGGGGTTTTGCCGTATTTGTCGGTCATATGCGGGTTCGCGCCATGCTCCAGCAGCAGCTTCACGATCTCCTGCTGCTTTGCGCCGCCGTCGTTGAGTACGATGGCTTCCAGCAGCGGCGTCCAGCCGACAAAATTGGTGTGGTTAACGTTGATATCGGTTTTTTCCAGCAGCTCGCGGACGATCTCCACGTGCCCTTTTTCACTGGCTGGCGTAATGCCTACGCCGCCGAAGCGCGTCAGGCGGTCGAGATCCGGGTTCGCGGGTAATACCAGCCGCAGGAGAGTTATATCGTTCGTCAGGCAGCTAATCAGGAAGGGGTTAAAGCAGGTCTGATCCTGTTTATCAATATCCGCCCCGGCGGCAATTAAGAACTCCACGCAGGCATAATGTTTTTTCAGGCTGGCAATAATAACGGCGGTTCTTTTCTGGCGGTTCGTGGCGTTAATATCCACGCCCTTCTCCAGACAGGCTTTTAGCGCATCGCTATTGCCTTCTTCTGCCGCCAGCAAAAATTCCGTAACCAGTTCAGTTGCATACATATTCAGACTCCCGATGTTTTTATTTCTGTTGACCTGAGAATAGCAACAGCCTGGTCATAAAAGAATCCGCTTAAAAATGATTCATCGACAGACAATTCATTGTTGAGATAAATTCAATAAACCGGTCAAAATGTGCGTCTGTGCAACCTTTTTCTTATGGTTAACCGCTTTTTAGCGCGTCAAAACGCATTATGCTTATGTCTGAAAAAGCCTTGTATGGCGCGGCATTGATGAAATAGCCAGAACTGTGATCGGCTTCAAATGCGTTGAAACGACGCTGTTAAAATATGTTCAAAACTAATGGCTGAAGGGAGTGAGATATGAATTCCATCTTTACCGAGGAGAACCTGCTGGCCTTTACCACCGCCGCACGCTTCGGCAGCTTCAGCAAAGCCGCCGCCGAACTGGGTGTAACGACCTCCGCCATCAGTTACACCATTAAGCGCATGGAGACCGGGCTGGACGTGGTGCTGTTCGTCCGCAGCACGCGCAGCATTGAGCTAACCGAGTCCGGCTTTTACTTTTACCGCAAAGCCACCGACCTGCTTAACGACTTTCACGCCATCAAGCGCGGGATTGATACCATTTCACAGGGCATCGAGGCGCGTGTACGCATCTGTATCAACCAGCTGTTGTATACGCCGCGCCATACCGCGCGGCTGCTACAGGTGCTGAAAAAGCAGTTCCCCACCTGTCAGATCACCGTCACCACCGAGGTCTATAACGGCGTGTGGGACTCTATCATCAACAACCAGGCCAATATCGCCATTGGCGCGCCGGACACGCTGCTCGACGGCGGCGGAATTGACTACACCGAAATCGGCGCCATTCGCTGGGTGTTTGCCATCGCGCCGGAGCACCCGCTGGCGTTCGTTCCGGAACCGATAGCGGAAAGCCAGCTGCGCCTGTATCCCAACATCATGGTGGAAGATACCGCGCATACCATTAACAAAAAGGTCGGCTGGCTGCTGCACGGGCAGGAGGCGATTCTGGTGCCGGACTTTAACACCAAGTGTCAGTGTCAGATCCTGGGCGAAGGGATAGGCTTTTTGCCGGAATATATGGCGCGGGAGGCGGTTGAAGATGGCCTGCTGGTGACGCGGCATATCAATAACCCACGTCAGGACTCGCGCATGCTGCTCGCCACGCAGCATGCCGCAACCGGCCAGGTCACGCGCTGGATCAAGAAGGAGTTTGGCCCTGCGGGGGTACTGACCGATATTTATAGCGATTTACTGTGGCGCGCTTAGCTTTTGCTCTGTACCCAAAAAGCGTGAATGAGGCCGGGGAAGTAACCCAGCAGCGTGAGAAGAATGTTGATAATAAACGCCCAGCCAAACCCTTTGCCTAACAGCACGCCCAGCGGCGGCAACAGGATGGTAAAAACAATACGCCAAAAACCCATATTAAAACTCCGTGCAAGCTAATCCATTGAAAATAATAGAGTGAACCATTTCTAAGCATAGCCAGTTTACCCGGCTGCGCCAGTTCCCGACCCCGCGTTTACCCTCGTTTACGCTTTTGACGCTGGCTTAATGCGCACAATTACTTTAGCATTACCTTAATTAAGAAAACACTTAAGTACCATGACTGAACTCGAACAGCTTCAGGCCAGCGCCGAGCAGGCCGCCACACTCTTAAAAGCGATGAGCAACCCGCGTCGGCTGCTGATCCTCTGCACCCTGTGCGGAGCACCCGGCACCAGCGCGGGAGAACTGGCGCGAGCCACGGGGCTTAGTCCTTCCGCCACGTCGCAGCATCTGGCGCGCATGCGTGAGGAAGGTCTGATCGACAGCACCCGCGACGCGCAGCGCATTCTCTATTTCATTAAAAAAGATGCGGTGCATCAGCTCATCAGCACCCTGAAAAAGCTTTATTGCCCGTAAGGAGCCGCTATGTCACTTCCCCTTATTTCGCCGCGCGAGGCCAGTGCCCGCATCGCTGAAGGCGCAAAACTGATTGATATTCGTGATGCCGATGAGTACGCCCGCGAGCATATTCCCGCCGCGCGGTCCGTGCCGCTGGGTACCTTACCCGGTGGACTTAAAACGCAGGCGGGTGAAACGGTGATTTTTCACTGCCAGTCCGGCGCCCGTACCTCAGGCAATGCCGATCGCCTGGCGCAGGCTGCCGTTGCCGCTCAGGCATTTGTGGTCGAGGGTGGCATTCAGGGCTGGAAGCAGGCCGGGCTGCCGACTGTCGAAGACAAATCCCAGCCGCTTCCGCTGATGCGTCAGGTGCAAATTGCCGCCGGGCTGCTAATACTCTGTGGCGTGGTTCTGGGCTATAGCGTCTCCAGCGGCTTTTTCCTGCTCAGCGGCTTTGTCGGTGCCGGGCTGCTGTTTGCCGGTGTGACGGGCTTTTGCGGCATGGCGCGGCTGCTTAAGGTGATGCCCTGGAACCGTCGTACCTCATAAGCAGTAATCGGTGAAATACGCTGTACCCGGCGTCATACGTGGGCTAATGTGAAGATCGCTAAAACGATGAGGAGGTAATATGTTTTCTGTCGGTGATTATGTGCAACCGCGTAAAGGCGGCCCGAAACTGAAAGTGCTCGAAGTGAACGGTGACAGTATTGTGGCGGTCCAGGCCAGCAATGAGCAAGGCGAGAAATATACGCTGAAAGCCGCCGATGTGGCGCCGTATACCGAAGAAGGTGATTTCGGCGTCTGCTGAACAGATAACCGGGCGGCATGTTCCGCCCGGTTAACGCATTAGATTAGAAAATCATCCAGTGATTTACCGTTTTCCAGCGCGCTGGCGATAGGCTTAGGCGTGCGGCCCTGGCCGGTCCACGTTTTCTCTTCACCGTTCTGGTCAATAAAGCGATATTTTGCTTCACGCGGCTTACGCTTTTTCGTTTGCTTACCCGCCAGCGCCAGTTCAGAGCCCAGCAGATCGGTCGGTGAAATACCATCGGCTTTCATCAGTTCCAGCAGGGCATTAATTTTTTCCTGCTGCTCGGCGCGCTGCTGCTCTAATTCCGTCAGTTCACTCCGTTTCTCTTCAGTAACGACCCTGACCTTTTCCAGCATTTCCTCAAGAACGTCCAGGGATAATTCACGCGCCATGGCGCGCAGGGTTCGGATATTATTAAGATTCTGTAACGTCAAAGACATATTATTTGAAAACCTTTCTTTGGGGTAAATAGATAAATCGCCGACAGAATAATTCATTTGAGTTGAAATATCTACCCAAGGGTCCGTATGGGCTTCAGTGTAAATATATTAAAATCTCATTGCGAATAATAGCGCACGGGGCTGCCAGGAAACAGGGGAATCTAATCACCGCATTAATATAAATGGTCAACTTTACTCCAAATCGCAGCATACTTCGCCGCTGTCAGAAGGCGGATTCGTCGCCTGCGCCATCAATAAAACCAAACTATTGATTTTGATATAAAAAAAGCCAAACAAGAGAGATTATAACGATCGGAGCAAAAAACGAACAACTTTAGAGAATTTTGTGGACAAAAGGCGATTAAATAAAAATTAATCACTAGTTGTTAGTTCAAACTCAGAGATATACGCTATACACGTCAAACAAACCAACCTAAAGCACTATGCGCTGAAGGGAAATCGTTTCTTTTGTGTTCTTCTCAAGGAGTTCAGACATGTTCTCGCCGCAATCTCGCCTGCGCCACGCGGTGGCGGATACCTTCGCGATGGTTGTTTACTGTTCCGTCGTGAACATGCTGATCGAAATATTCCTCTCCGGAATGTCCTTCGAGCAGTCACTTTCTTCTCGTCTGGTGGCGATCCCGGTCAATATTATTATTGCATGGCCTTACGGATTATACCGCGATGCGGTAATGCGTTTCGCACGTCGAATTAGTCCTGCAGGCTGGGTGAAAAACCTGGCAGACGTCCTGGCGTATGTAACGTTCCAGTCGCCGGTTTACGTGGCCATTCTCCTGACAGTCGGTGCAGACTGGCACCAGATCGCTGCGGCAGTGAGTTCGAATATTGTCATTTCGATGCTGATGGGAGCCGTTTACGGCTATTTCCTCGACTACTGCCGCCGCCTGTTTAAGGTCAGCCAGTACAGCCAGGCAAAAGCGTGATGTGAAGCGACTGGCGCACGCCAGTCGCGGATTTACTGTACGTCGCCAAACAGTCCCTTCAAAAATCGCTCCAGCGCCATACGTGAACTGAAACCGTGCGGAATACCATAATGCTCATGCCGTTCACCGCCTAAATAGAGCGGAAATTGCTGATAATGATCGCAGGTTTTAATATCCGAGGCAGGCTCAGCAAATGACAGGCTTCTGTCTTTCAGCGTCGGGTGAATAATGAGAGCGGTACGTCCCATTCTTGCTTCGCGATTAACATAAACATAATTCTCGCCGCGGCGATATCCATACGCTTTTGGCGTCACCTCATCCATGGTGAATCCCTCTTTTTCAAGAACGCGTGCCACCTCGTCAGGTCGTAAATACATATCTTTTCCTCGTTATCTTTTCCTGCCCGGCAACCTTACAGTATTCAGCAATAGCAGGGCTTTCAGAATAGTCCATAAACTGCCGGATAACGCGTGATGGGCTTCAGATATTAAATTTCTGAACTAAACTGAACGGGAACACAAAATTACGGAGGATCGCATGTTTAACAGACCGAACCGAAACGATATTAACGACGACGCTCAGGATATTCGTAATGATGTCAGCCAATTAGCGGACACGCTGGAAGAGGTGCTGAAGTCCTGGGGAAGTGACGCGAAGGACGAAGCGGATGCCGCGAAGCGTAAGGCTCAGTCTCTGCTCCGTGAAACCCGCGCACGTCTAAACGGCCGCACGCGTACGACACAGGCTGCCTGCGATGCGGTCAGCTGCGCAACGACCTTCGTACGCGAGAAACCGCTCTGTACGCTCGGCACGGTAGCGGCAGTCGGTATCTTCGTGGGCGCTCTGCTTAGCCTGCGTAAATAACCCGAACGCGCACCGTTATCTGCCCCGGTGGTCAGTAGCTGCCGGGGCTTTTCTTTATCTTCTCGCCTGTAAAACCCGTATAGCCTGCCCTGCCCCGCTGGGCTCATCATCGGGACATCATCAATCTAAATTTCCCATATCTTGTATGGTTGAAACTTAAGACAACTACATCTAGTATTCCTTTTAGCAAGACACACACAACCTGACGCGATGATTCGCGCCGTTCTCTCATTTTAAATGGAAATACGAATCATGAGCATTATTATTTACATTCGTAACGATTGTGTTCAGTGCCACGCGACCAAACGGGCGATGGAAAGCCGCGGCGTGGCGTTTGAGATGGTGAATATTGACCAGCAGCCCGAGGCCGCAGACACCCTTCGCGCGCAGGGTTTCCGTCAGCTTCCGGTGGTAGTAGCCGGGGAGACCAGCTGGTCAGGCTTTCGCCCGGACATGATCAACCGCCTCGCCTCGCAGGCCGCACGGGCATGAGCAGACTGGTGTTCTTCTCCAGCAGCTCGGAAAACACGCTCCGTTTTATTGAGCGCGTCGGGCTGCCTGCGGTGCGCATTCCGCTCAACGAGCGGGAGCGGATCCGTGTAGAGGAACCGTACATTCTGGTGGTGCCCAGCTATGGCGGAGGCGGTACGGCGGGCGCGGTACCTCGCCAGGTGATCCGCTTTCTGAACGATCCTCATAATCGCGGGCTAATCCGCGGCGTGATCGCGGCGGGGAATCGCAATTTCGGCGATGCCTTTTGCCGCGCCGGGGATGTCATCTCTCAAAAATGCGGCGTGCCGTATCTCTATCGCTTTGAGCTGATGGGGACGCAGCAGGACGTCGAAAACGTGCGTAAAGGAGTGAACGAATTTTGGCAACGACAACCGCAGAACGGGTAATGCAGGCGACGCCGGATTACCACGCATTAAACGCGATGCTTAACCTCTATGACCGGGAGGGACGCATTCAGTTTGATAAAGACCGTGAGGCGGTGGACGCCTTTTTTGCCGCCCACGTGCGGCCCAACAGCGTGACCTTTGCCAGCCAGGATGAACGTCTTGACCATCTGGTTAACGAGGGTTACTACGACGCGCGCGTACTCACCCGCTACGACCGTGCCTTTGTGGTGAAGCTGTTTGAACGCGCCCACGCCAGCGGTTTTCGTTTCCAGACTTTCCTCGGCGCGTGGAAGTACTACACCAGCTATACGCTGAAGACTTTCGACGGCAAACGCTACTTAGAGAGCTTTGAAGATCGCGTGGTGATGGTCGCATTGACCCTGGCGCAGGGCGATGAAGCGCTGGCGCAACAGCTCACCGACGAGATCCTCTCCGGCCGCTTCCAGCCCGCCACGCCGACCTTCCTCAACTGCGGTAAAGCCCAGCGCGGCGAGCTGGTTTCCTGCTTCCTGCTGCGTATCGAAGATAACATGGAGTCGATTGGCCGCGCGGTGAACTCGGCGCTGCAGCTTTCCAAACGTGGCGGTGGCGTGGCGTTTCTGCTTTCTAACCTGCGTGAAGCGGGCGCGCCGATCAAGCGCATCGAAAACCAGTCTTCCGGCGTGATCCCGGTGATGAAGATGCTGGAGGATGCGTTCTCTTATGCTAACCAGCTTGGCGCGCGCCAGGGTGCGGGAGCGGTTTACCTGCACGCGCATCATCCGGACATTCTGCGTTTTCTCGATACCAAACGCGAAAACGCCGACGAAAAAATCCGCATCAAAACCCTGTCGCTGGGCGTGGTGATCCCGGATATCACCTTTAAACTGGCCAAAGAGAATGCCGGGATGGCGCTCTTCTCGCCGTATGACGTTGAGCGTATTTACGGCAAAGCGTTTGGTGACGTGGCGATAAGCGAGCTGTATGACGAGCTGGTAGCCGACGAGCGCATTCGCAAAAAATATATCAACGCCCGCGATTTCTTCCAGACGCTTGCGGAGATCCAGTTTGAGTCCGGCTATCCGTACATCATGTATGAAGATACGGTGAACCGCGCGAACCCGATTGCCGGGCGCATCAATATGAGCAACCTGTGCTCGGAGATTTTGCAGGTCAACAGCGCATCGGCCTACGACGAGAATTTGGACTACGCGGACGTCGGCAAGGATATCTCCTGCAACCTCGGGTCGCTGAATATTGCCCACACCATGGATTCCCCAGACTTTGGCCGCACGGTGGAGACCGCCATTCGCGGGCTAACGGCGGTATCGGACATGAGCCATATCCGCAGCGTGCCGTCTATTGAAGCGGGTAACGCCGCGTCGCACGCCATCGGGCTGGGGCAGATGAACCTGCACGGCTACCTGGCGCGGGAGGGCATCGCCTACGGCAGTCCGGAAGGGCTGGACTTCACCAACCTCTATTTCTACACCATTACCTGGCACGCGCTGCACACCTCGATGATGCTGGCGCGCGAGCGCAACCAGCGGTTCGCGGGCTTTGAGCAGTCCCGCTACGCCAGCGGGGAATACTTCAGCCAGTATCTGGAAGGCGACTGGCAGCCGAAAACCGAAAAAGTGCGCGAACTGTTTGCCCGCGCGAGGATTACTCTGCCGACGCGCGAGATGTGGCACCAGCTGCGTGACGACGTGATTCGCTACGGCATTTATAACCAGAACCTGCAGGCCGTGCCGCCAACCGGTTCGATCTCCTATATCAACCACGCCACGTCGAGCATTCACCCGATCGTGTCGAAAATTGAAATTCGTAAGGAAGGCAAAACCGGGCGCGTTTACTACCCTGCCCCGTTTATGACCAATGAGAACCTGGCGCTCTATCAGGATGCGTATGAGATCGGCCCGGAAAAAATCATCGATACCTACGCGGAGGCGACAAAACATGTGGATCAGGGGCTGTCGCTGACGCTGTTCTTCCCGGATACCGCCACCACGAGGGATATCAACAGGGCGCAGATCTACGCCTGGAAGAAAGGCATCAAAACGCTCTACTACATTCGCCTGCGCCAGCTTGCGCTGGAAGGTACCGAAATTGAAGGCTGCGTGTCCTGCGCGCTATAAGGAGAAAGGATGAAACTCTCACGAGTACATGCCGTTAACTGGAACAAAATTCAGGACGATAAAGATCTGGAGGTGTGGAACCGCCTGACCAGTAACTTCTGGCTGCCGGAAAAGGTCCCGCTCTCCAACGATATTCCGGCCTGGCAAACCCTGAGCTACGCCGAGCAGCAGCTGACGATCCGCGTCTTTACCGGCCTGACGCTGCTGGACACCATTCAGAATACCGTTGGCGCACCTGCTCTGATGAGCGACGCGCTGACGCCGCACGAAGAGGCGGTGATGTCGAACATCAGCTTTATGGAGGCGGTGCACGCCCGCTCTTACAGCTCGATTTTCTCCACGCTGTGCCAGACCAAAGACGTGGACGCAGCCTATACCTGGAGTGAAGAGAGTGAGTCATTACAGAGAAAGGCGGAGCTGGTACTGACGTATTATCGGGCCGAGGAGCCGCTGAAAAAGAAAATCGCCAGCGTATTCCTGGAATCGTTCCTCTTCTATTCCGGCTTCTGGCTGCCCATGTACTGGTCGAGCCGGGGCAAGCTCACCAACACCGCCGATTTGATTCGCCTTATCATTCGTGATGAAGCGGTACATGGGTATTATATCGGCTATAAGTATCAGAAAGGGCTGGAGAAAATCAGCGAGGCAAAGCGCGATGAGCTTAAAGGCTTTGCGCTCGATTTGCTGATGGATCTGTACGACAACGAGTTGAGCTATACCGAGGAACTCTACGCCGGCACCGGCTGGGAGGAAGACGTGAAGGCCTTCCTCTGCTACAACGCCAACAAGGCGCTGATGAACCTGGGCTACGAGGCGCTTTTCCCACCGGAGATGGCGGAAGTGAACCCGGCCATTCTGGCTGCGCTGTCGCCCAACGCCGACGAAAACCACGATTTCTTCTCGGGATCGGGCTCATCGTACGTGATGGGCAAAGCGGTGGAAACCGAGGATGAAGACTGGGATTTTTAATGAACGCTAACGTTCGTTAATTTAATATAAACCCAACAATTCCCTCTCTAATATTTACAAAACAACTACACTGAAATTTCCACGTCATATTCGCCTGAATCATTCCAATTCAGGCGAAATTTCCCGATGCAGCAGCAAAAAATTGAGAAAAATTCAGATCACGCTCAGCCCTTTACTCATGGGAAATTCAGCCGTTTCGCTTCCCTGAAAATTCATCCCATAAGCAAACCCAGGGTTGTCTCAGATTCTCAGTATGTTAGGGTTATGCCCGTTAACAATTTACCATGGTAATCATATCGGCATAAACAAATAACGGGACACTCTCTATTGCATGGCAATTAAATTAGAAGTGAAAAATCTTTATAAAGTATTTGGCGAGCACCCGCAGCGCGCATTCAAATATATTGAGAAAGGCCTCACAAAAGAGCAAATTCTGGAAAAAACCGGGCTATCGCTTGGCGTTAAAGACGCCAGTCTGGCCATTGAAGAAGGCGAGATTTTTGTCATCATGGGATTATCCGGTTCGGGTAAATCCACTATGGTTCGCCTTCTCAATCGCCTGATTGAACCCACCCGCGGACAGGTGCTGATTGACGGCGTGGATATCGCCAGAATATCAGACGCCGAGCTTCGCGAGGTGCGCAGAAAGAAGATCGCAATGGTGTTTCAGTCATTCGCACTAATGCCGCACATGACGGTACTGGATAATACCGCTTTCGGCATGGAATTAGCCGGCACGCAGGCTCAGGAACGTCAGGAAAAAGCCCTGGATGCACTGCGTCAGGTCGGGCTGGAAAATTATGCGCATGCGTACCCGGATGAACTTTCCGGCGGTATGCGTCAGCGCGTGGGATTAGCCCGCGCATTAGCCATTAATCCAGACATATTATTAATGGACGAAGCCTTCTCCGCCCTCGATCCGTTAATTCGTACCGAGATGCAGGACGAGCTGGTAAAATTACAGGCTAAACATCAGCGAACCATTGTGTTTATTTCCCACGATCTGGATGAAGCCATGCGTATTGGTGACCGTATTGCCATTATGCAAAACGGTGAAGTGGTGCAGGTCGGCACGCCGGATGAAATTCTCAATAATCCGGCGAATGATTATGTACGCACCTTCTTCCGCGGCGTGGATATTAGCCAGGTCTTTAGCGCCAAAGATATTGCCCGTCGAACGCCAAACGGCATTATTCGTAAAACCCCAGGTTTCGGCCCACGCTCGGCGCTTAAGCTGCTGCAGGACGAAGACCGTGAATACGGTTATCTGGTTGAACGCGGCAATAAATTTGTCGGCGTTGTCTCCATCGACTCCCTGAAAACCGCGCTTGGCGAAAACAGGGGCATCGATGCGGCGTTAATTGACGCTCCGCTTGCCGTGGACGCCGAAACGCCGCTCAGCGAGTTGCTCTCTCACGTGGGACAGGCACCGTGTGCCGTGCCGGTCGTGGGTGAAGAACAACAGTACGTCGGCATCATCTCAAAACGCATGCTGCTGCAGGCTTTAGATCGCGAGGGGGCAAACAATGGCTGACCAATCAAACCCGTGGGGCACCGCTGATGCAGCGGACAGCGCTACTCAATCCGCCGATGCGTGGGGTTCCACGCCAGCTCCTGCCGATGGCGGCGGCGCGGCAGACTGGCTCAATAGCGCACCCGCGCCTGCGCCAGAGCATTTCAACATCATGGATCCGTTCCATAAAACGCTGATCCCGCTGGACAGCTGGGTCACGGAGGGGATCGACTGGGTGGTGACGCACTTCCGCCCGGTTTTCCAGGGGATCCGCATTCCGGTGGATTACATCCTGAACGGCTTCCAGCAGCTGATGCTGGGCATGCCGGCGCCGGTGGCGATTATTCTGTTCTCTCTGATTGCCTGGCAGTTTGGCAGCGCCGGGATGGGGATCGCCACGCTGATTTCGCTGATTGCCATCGGCGCGATTGGGGCCTGGTCGCAGGCGATGATCACCCTGGCGCTGGTGCTGACTGCCCTGCTCTTCTGCATCGTCATCGGCCTGCCGATGGGGATCTGGCTGGCGCGCAGCCCGCGGGCGGCGAAGATTATCCGTCCGCTGCTGGATGCAATGCAGACTACCCCGGCATTCGTCTATCTGGTGCCGATTGTGATGCTGTTCGGCATCGGCAACGTGCCGGGCGTGGTGGTCACCATTATCTTCGCGCTGCCGCCGATTATTCGTCTGACCATTCTCGGGATCAACCAGGTGCCTGCGGACCTGATCGAAGCGTCACGCTCGTTCGGCGCCAGCCCGCGCCAGATGCTGTTTAAGGTTCAGCTCCCGCTGGCCATGCCAACCATCATGGCGGGCGTTAACCAGACGCTGATGCTGGCCCTTTCGATGGTGGTGATTGCCTCGATGATCGCCGTTGGCGGTCTGGGTCAGATGGTGCTGCGCGGCATTGGCCGTCTCGACATGGGGCTGGCTACCGTTGGCGGCGTCGGGATTGTGATCCTCGCCATTATTCTTGACCGCCTGACCCAGGCCGTCGGTCGCGATTCACGCAGTCGCGGCAACCGTCGCTGGTATTCCACCGGCCCTGTCGGGTTACTCACCCGCCCATTTATAAAATAAGGAACAACGATGCGACATAACGTACTTTTTGCCACAGCGTTTGCCACCCTTGTCTCCACAAGCACGTTTGCGGCAGACCTGCCGGGCAAAGGCATTACCGTGCAGCCGGTGCAGAGCACCATTTCGGAAGAGAGCTTCCAGACCCTGATCGTCAGCCGCGCGCTGGAAAAACTGGGCTATACGGTTAACACGCCGAGCGAAGTGGATTACAACGTGGGCTACACCTCGATTGCCTCCGGTGACGCCACCTTTACCGCCGTCAACTGGCAGCCGCTGCACGACGACATGTATGCCGCCGCCGGTGGCGACAAGAAATTCTATCGTGAGGGTACCTTCGTGACGGGCGCGGCGCAGGGTTATCTGATCGACAAGAAAACCGCCGATAAGTACCACATCACCAATATTGAACAGCTGAAAGATCCGAAGATCGCCAAACTGTTTGACACCAACGGTGACGGCAAGGCCGACATGATGGGCTGCTCGCCTGGCTGGGGCTGTGAAGCGGTGATTAACCACCAGAACAAAGCTTTCGATCTGGCGAAAACGGTCGACGTGAGCCACGGCAACTATTCAGCGATGATGGCCGACACCATTGCCCGCTTCAAAGAGGGTAAACCGGTGATCTACTATACCTGGACGCCGTACTGGGTGAGCGACGTGCTGAAGCCGGGTAAAGACGTGGTGTGGCTGCAGGTGCCGTTCTCTTCCCTGCCGGGCGAGCAGAAAGATATCGACACCAAACTGCCGAACGGCATGAACTACGGCTTCCCGGTGAACACCATGCATATCGTGGCGAACAAAGCCTGGGCGGAGAAAAACCCGGCGGCCGCGAAGCTGTTTTCGGTAATGAAGCTGCCGCTGGCTGACATCAACGCCCAGAACGCGATGATGCACTCGGGCAAATCGTCTGAAGCGGATGTCAAAGGCCACGTCGACGGCTGGATCAAAGCCCACCAGCAGCAGTTTGACGGCTGGGTGAAAGAGGCGCTTGAGGCGCAGAAGTAAAACATTTTTCCTCACCCTAACCCTCTCCCAAAGGGAGAGGGCCGGGGTGAGGGGATCAAACCGCACCCAACCTAAACCGCACAATCCATCACCCAACAATCCCCCAACTTTCACAATCATTAGCTATTATGGTTTCCGGAAAAATAATCACTCAACTAACGATTCCTGAAACTAATGACAAAAACAACTCAAGGGCTTAGCCCCGCACTCATCCTTTTAATGTCCGTGGCAACGGGTCTGGCCGTCGCCAGCAACTATTACGCGCAGCCTCTTCTCGACACCATCGCCCGCGCGTTCAATCTCTCCGCCAGCTCCGCAGGCTTTATCGTCACCGCAGCACAGCTAGGCTATGCCGCCGGGCTGCTGTTTCTGGTGCCGCTGGGCGATATGTTTGAACGCCGAATGCTGATCGTCTCCATGACCCTGCTGGCCGCCGGTGGGATGCTGATCACCGCCAGCAGCCAGTCGCTGACGATGATGATCGTCGGAACCGCGCTAACGGGACTGTTCTCCGTGGTGGCGCAAATTCTGGTCCCGCTCGCCGCGACTCTCGCCTCTCCGGAAAAACGCGGCAAGGTGGTGGGTACCATCATGAGCGGCCTGCTGCTGGGGATTTTGCTGGCTCGTACCGTTGCTGGGCTGCTGGCAAGCCTCGGCGGCTGGCGCACCGTATACTGGGTGGCGAGCGTGCTGATGGTTGTTATGGCGCTGGCGCTGTGGCGCGGGCTGCCAAAAGTGAAGCAGGAAAACCACCTGAACTACCCGCAGCTGCTGGCCTCCGTTTTCAGCCTGTTCACCCAGGATAAGCTTCTGCGCACTCGCGCCCTGCTGGGCTGCTTCACCTTCGCTAACTTCAGCATTCTGTGGACGTCGATGGCGTTTCTGCTGGCCGCACCGCCGTTCAATTATTCCGAAGGGGTGATTGGCCTGTTCGGCCTGGCCGGCGCCGCAGGCGCGCTGGGCGCGCGTCCCGCAGGGGGGCTGGCCGACAAGGGCAAATCCCACCTGACCACCTCCGCAGGACTGATTTTACTTCTGCTCTCCTGGGCGGCGATCTGGTACGGACACATTTCGGTGCTGGCGCTGATCGTCGGTATCCTGGTACTCGATCTCACCGTACAGGGCGTTCACATTACCAATCAGACCGTTATCTATCGCGTGAAGCCAGAGGCGCGTAACCGCCTGACGGCCGGCTACATGACCAGCTACTTTATCGGCGGCGCTGCGGGTTCGCTAATTTCAGCGTCGGCGTGGCAGCATGCGGGCTGGTCGGGGGTGTGTGCGATTGGGGCCATCGTCGCTACCCTCAACCTGCTAGTATGGTGGCGCGGTTACCACCGTCAGGATGCAATTAACTAACATTTACATTGAGTTGGCCTCTTAGGGTGTTAAGAGGCCCTTCACTCTGTTAATGTAAACGTAATCATTTATCCCAGAAATTTTAATGTGGGTGACATATTTACAATTGGCATGAATAGTTCAGACCCCCGTCCTCACATCCTTTCCTCAGCGGGTTCATACCCTACGCTTTCTGTGCTCACCGGGTCACGGACTTACCCGGCGCTTTCTGATGGTGACATAAGTTTGGCGGATATAACCGCACAAATAATTCATTTACATTATTTGTCACTGTCGTTACTATATCGGCTGTAATTAATGAGGTTATGCCCAAATGGATAGTTCGTTTACGCCCATTGAACAAATGCTTAAATTCCGCGCCAGTCGCCATGAGGACTTTCCGTACCAGGAAATCCTGCTGACTCGCCTGTGCATGCACATGCAGGGTAAGCTGCTGGAAAACCGTAATAAAATGCTGAAAGCTCAAGGGATTAACGAGACATTGTTTATGGCGTTGATTACGCTGGAGTCTCAGGAAAATCACAGCATTCAGCCTTCCGAACTGAGCTGCGCGCTGGGCTCCTCCCGTACCAATGCGACCCGTATTGCCGATGAACTCGAAAAGCGTGGCTGGATTGAGCGCCGCGAAAGCGACAACGATCGCCGCTGCCTGCATCTGCAACTGACAGATAAAGGTCACCAGTTCCTGCGCGAGGTGCTGCCACCTCAGCACAATTGCCTGCACAAACTCTGGTCTGTCCTCAGCACTGCCGAGCGCGACCAGCTTGAGCACATCACTCGCAAGCTGCTCACCCGTCTGGACCAGATGGATGAAGACGGCGCCGTTCTTGAGGCGCTGCGCTAACGCGACGACACGCTCACCATTCCTGATTCATAAGAAAACCGACAGGCCAGCACGTCACACTGCTGGCCTTTCTGACAACAGGTCGGCTCAGCCGATGTGAAAATAAGAAGATCGTGGAGAACAACAATGAGCGCAAATGCGGAGAGCACTACCCCGCAGCAACCGGCCAACAAGAAAGGCAAACGTAAGAGCGCCCTTCTTCTGTTGACCTTGCTCTTTATCATTATTGCCGTGGCATATGGGATCTATTGGTTTTTAGTACTGCGTCATGCTGAAGAGACTGACGACGCCTACGTGGCAGGGAACCAGGTACAAATTATGGCGCAGGTGTCGGGCAGCGTGACGAAAGTCTGGGCTGACAATACCGACTTTGTGAAAAAAGGCGATGTGTTGGTCACCCTCGATCCAACCGACGCCCAGCAGGCTTTTGAAAAAGCACAGACCGCGCTGGCCTCCAGCGTCCGTCAGACCCGCCAGCTGATGATCAACAGCAAACAGCTGCAGGCCAACATCGACGTGCAGAAAACGGCGCTGGCGCAGGCGCAGAGCGACCTGAACCGCCGCGTGCCGCTCGGCACCGCCAACCTGATTGGCCGTGAAGAGCTGCAGCACGCCCGCGATGCCGTTGCCAGCGCCCAGGTGCAGCTGGATGTGGCCATTCAACAGTACAACGCCAACCAGGCGATGGTGCTGGGCACCAGTCTGGAAAACCAGCCCGCCGTACAGCAGGCGGCGACCGAAGTGCGCAACGCGTGGCTTGCCCTGCAGCGTACCAAAATCGTCAGCCCGATGACCGGCTATGTCTCCCGTCGTTCCGTCCAGCCAGGAGCGCAGATTAGCCCAACCACGCCGCTGATGGCGGTCGTGCCGGCGGACAATCTTTGGGTCGACGCCAACTTTAAAGAGACGCAGCTTGCCCATATGCGTATCGGCCAGACCGCGACGGTTGTCAGCGACATTTACGGCGATGACGTGAAGTACACCGGCAAAGTGGTGGGTCTGGATATGGGGACCGGCAGCGCCTTCTCCCTGCTGCCTGCGCAAAACGCCACCGGTAACTGGATCAAAGTGGTTCAGCGTCTGCCCGTGCGTATCGAACTTGATGCCAAACAGCTGGCGGATCACCCGCTGCGTATCGGCCTCTCTACGCTGGTGACCGTTGACACAGCCAACCGCGACGGTCAGATCCTGGCAAGCCAGGTGCGCAGCAGCCCGGCTTATGAAAGTAACGCCCGTGAAATTAGCCTCGATCCGGTCAACAAGCTGATCGATGACATCGTGAAGGCAAACGCCGGTTAATCCGAAGGTGAGCGTTATGCAACAGCAAAAGCCGCAAAAACCGCTGGAAGGCGCGCAGCTGGTCATAATGACCATCGCGCTGTCGCTGGCGACATTCATGCAGGTGCTGGACTCCACCATCGCAAACGTGGCGATCCCGACCATTGCCGGTAACCTTGGCTCGTCGCTGAGCCAGGGGACCTGGGTCATTACCTCGTTTGGGGTGGCAAACGCCATCTCCATTCCGATTACCGGCTGGCTGGCAAAGCGCGTCGGTGAGGTGAAGCTGTTCCTCTGGTCCACGGTGGCGTTTGTACTGGCCTCGTGGGCGTGCGGCATGTCCAGCAGCCTGACGATGCTGATTTTCTTCCGCGTCATTCAGGGGATTGTCGCCGGGCCGCTGATCCCGCTTTCTCAGAGTTTGCTGCTGAGCAACTACCCTCCCGCAAAACGTTCCGTCGCGCTGGCGCTCTGGTCGATGACCGTTATCGTCGCGCCCATCTGCGGACCGATTCTGGGCGGGTACATCAGCGATAACTACCACTGGGGCTGGATCTTCTTCATCAACGTACCGATTGGCGCCGTCGTGGTATTAATGACGCTGCAGTCGCTGCGGGGACGTGAGACCCGCACCGAACAGCGGCGAATCGACAGCATCGGGCTGGCGCTGCTGATCCTGGGTATCGGCAGTCTGCAGATCATGCTCGACCGCGGTAAAGAGCTCGACTGGTTCAACTCGCAGGAAATTATCATCCTGACCATTGTCGCGGTGGTATCGATAAGCTTCCTGATCGTCTGGGAGCTGACGGACGACAACCCGATAGTCGATCTCTCGCTGTTTAAGTCGCGAAACTTTACCATTGGCTGCCTGTGTATCAGCCTCGCCTATATGCTCTACTTCGGCGCGATTGTTCTGCTGCCGCAGCTATTGCAGGAGGTGTATGGCTATACCGCAACCTGGGCGGGTCTGGCCTCAGCGCCGGTCGGGGTGATCCCGGTCCTGCTGTCGCCGATAATTGGCCGCTTCGCCCATAAGCTCGACATGCGCCGTCTGGTGACGTTCAGCTTCATCATGTATGCGGTGTGCTTCTACTGGCGTGCGTATACCTTTGAGCCGGGAATGGACTTTGGCGCCTCTGCGTGGCCGCAGTTCATTCAGGGCTTCGCGGTCGCGTGCTTCTTTATGCCGCTGACTACCATCACGCTCTCTGGCTTACCGCCCGAGCGTCTGGCGGCCGCGTCGAGCCTGTCGAACTTCACCCGTACGCTGGCGGGCTCCATCGGTACGTCGATCACCACCACCCTGTGGACGAACCGTGAATCTATGCACCACGCCCAGCTGACCGAAGCGGTGAACCCGTACAACCCGAATGCTCAGCAGATGTATAGCCAGCTTCAGGGGATGGGAATGACGGAGCAGCAGGCGTCCGGCTGGATTGCCCAGCAGATCACCAACCAGGGGCTAATTATCTCGGCCAACGAGATTTTCTGGATATCGGCAGGGATCTTTATCATCCTGCTGGGGCTGGTGTGGTTTGCCAGACCGCCGTTTGGTGCTGGCGGCGGCGGCGGTGGTGCGCATTAATCCTCTGCGCTGGTAGCCGCCACAGGGCAACCGCCCCGGTTGTCCAGAACGCGACAGCGATTGTCAGTTTCGATAAAGCAGCGCTCCTGTAATCAATTCACGATAGTGAAAAGACAACAGGAGCGCATCATGCTGAACACACCCGCCGACAAGTACCAACCCTATCCGACCCTTTCCCTGCCCGACCGCCGCTGGCCAGAGCAACGCATCACCCGCGCGCCGCGCTGGCTCTCAACCGACCTGCGCGACGGCAACCAGGCCCTTGCCGAGCCGATGGACAGCACCCGCAAGCTGCAGTTCTGGGATTTGCTGCTGGGCTGCGGATTCAAAGAAATTGAGGTGGCTTTTCCTTCCGCCTCGCAGACGGATTTCAACTTCGTTCGCCAGCTGATTGAAGAGAACCGCATCCCGGATGACGTGACGATTCAGGTATTAACCCAGGCGCGGGAAGATCTCATCCATCGCACTTTTGAATCCCTGCGTGGTGCAAAGCAGGCCACCGTGCATCTGTATAACGCCACCGCTCCGCTGTTCCGCCGCCTGGTCTTCGGCATGGAGAAAGCGCAAATCGTTGAGCTGGCGACGCGCGCGACGCGGCTTATTCGCCAGCTGTGTGAGGAAAATCCCGACACCCGCTGGCAGTATGAATACTCTCCGGAAACCTTCTGCTTTACCGAGCCGGAGTTTGCGCTGGAGATTTGTGAAGCGGTGGCGGACATCTGGCAGCCGTGCGACGAACGGCCTTGGTGATCAACTTACCCGCCACCGTCGAAGTGAGCACGCCGAACGTCTATGCCGACCAGATCGAGTACTTCTGTCGCCACTTTAGCCGCCGCCGCGACGTCTGCATCAGCGTGCATCCGCATAACGACCGCGGTACCGGCGTCGCCTGCGCGGAGCTGGCCGTAATGGCGGGGGCTGACCGCGTGGAGGGCTGTCTGTTTGGTAACGGGGAACGAACGGGCAACGTCTGCCTGGTGACGCTGGCAATGAACCTCTACAGCCAGGGGGTTAGCCCGAATCTGGACTTTAGCGATATGAACCGGGTGGTGGAAGTGGTGGAAACCTGCAACCAGCTGCCGGTGCACCCGCGCCATCCGTGGGCGGGACGGCTGGCCTATACCGCCTTCTCCGGCTCGCACCAGGACGCGATCAAAAAAGGCTTTGATGCCCGCAAGCAAGGCGATCGCTGGGAGATGCCTTACCTTCCCGTCGATCCCCAGGACATCGGCTGCACCTACGAAGCGGTGATCCGCGTAAACAGCCAGTCAGGAAAAAGCGGCAGCGCATGGCTCATCGAACAGAATCATGGCCTGAAATTACCTCGCGCCCTGCAGCAGGATTTCAGCCTGCACGTGCAGCAGGAAACCGATCGCCACGGAAAAGAGATGACGCAAAATGCACTTTGGCAGCTGTTCCGCGCCCGCTACGGCCTGGTAGCATCGCCGAATTATGCGCTGCAATCCTACCGCAGCGACAGCCAGCAGGACGGCCAGCTGCGTCTGACGGCCAGCGTCGCCACACAGGGAGGAACGCGCCAGCTGGAGGGTCACGGTAACGGCCTGCTCTCCGCCGCTGCTCACGGCCTGAGCCGCTGGGTCAACGCCCCGTTCGTGATTAAGGATTATCATGAGCATACGTTAGGCGAACGTAGCGACAGCCGGTCGGTGGCCTACATCCGCTGCCTGTTCCAGGACGGCAGCAGCCGCTGGGGCGTAGGCATTGACAGCGACGTGGCGCGCGCGTCGCTTCAGGCGCTGTTTAATGCCGTCAATCGTTCTTAAAGTAATCGCTGGGGGAGACGCCCATCACCCGGCGAAACATCGCCGTAAAGGCGCTGTGGCTGCCGTAACCTAGATCCAGCGCCACGCGCAATACCGGCTGGCCCTGCGCCAGCCGCACTAAGGCTTCCAGCAGGCGCGCCCTTCTCAGCCACTCGCCGTAGCTCAATCCCGTCTGCTGCTGAAAATGGCGGTTCAGGGTGCGCTCACTCACGTTCATCATGCTCGCGGCCTGCGCGCTGCTCCAGCTTTCCCCCGGGTTTTGCCGGATTTGCAGACACAGGCGACGTAGCGCCTCGCTTTCCGGCTCCGGCAGGTGAAACGGCAGCACCGGCATAGTGCGGATTTCATCGAGAATCAGCTCATAGACGCGCTCATCCCGGCTTCCGGGTGAGTACGATTCAGGTAAAGCAAGGCAGACGAGGATCAGTTCGCGCAGCAGCGATGTGATCTGCACGATCTGGCAGGTGGCCGGAAGATCGGCCCGCGCCAGCGGATCGACAAACAGCGTTCGCGCCGCCACGTTACCGGTTATGCGGAGCGAGTGGCGGGTCCCCGCCGGCAGCCAGACGCCGCGACCGGGAGGCACAATCCAACAGCCAGATGCGGTATCCACCCGAACCACGCCGCTAAGGGTATGCAACAGCTGCGCGCAGTCGTGCTCATGCCACGGCTCGCTGTCACCATGAATGTAATCATGTGCAAACGGAACGAGGGGACGATGGATAAAGGAAAAAGTCGAAGTTGTGGTCATGGGTTAAACAACCCTCACCCTACCCTCTCCCTGAGGGAGAGGGAAAAGGTGCACTAGATGTGCAGTTCCTGCAGCTTTTCTTTTGGCAGGGCCAGCTCTTCGTTACTGTTCACGCGAACATCACGCTCGATGATGTGGCGCGCGATTTCCTGCGCTTCTTCCAGAGAGTGCATCTGGTAAGTACCGCACTGGTAAACGTTCAGCTCAGGGATCTGGTTTTGCTCTTTCACCTTCAGCACGTCTTCCATCGCCGCTTTCCAGGCATCTGCCACACGTTTCTCTTCCGGCTGACCAATCAGGCTCATGTAGAAACCGGTACGGCAGCCCATCGGAGAGATATCGATGATCTCAACGCCGTTGCCGTTCAGGTGGTCACGCATAAAACCGGCGAATAAGTGCTCCAGAGTGTGAATACCTTTCTCCGGCATCACTTCTTTATTTGGCACGCAGAAACGCAGATCGAAAACGGTGATCGTGTCGCCGTGCGGGGTGTGCATGGTCTTCGCCACGCGGACTGCAGGTGCTTCCATACGGGTATGGTCGACAGTAAAGCTATCTAATAACGGCATACGTCACCTCCGACAGTGATTTTTTTTAAAATAAACTGAACTCTTCTACAGAATGCGCGTCTGAGTATATGAAAGACGCGCATTTGTTATCATCATCCCTGAATTCAGAGATGTATATTTTGGCCACAGCGATGTGGCCTTTTTCTTTTCTGCTTAAGCCTGCTTCGCCAGAAACGCCTCAAACGACTCCGTATCCGCCGCTTCAACCTCTTTCTGACGCACCAGGGACGCGTCGCGCTCCGCGACAAAATCCGCTTCGCTCAGGATCTCTAACGACTCCTGCATCAGCATCTCACGGTACTCCGCTGAGAGTGAACGCCCCGTGCCGCCAATCCCCTGCTCGATCATGGTGCGCAATATGCGCGCAGAGAACGTCAGTTCCGGGTTATCAAAGCATTCCACCAGCTGGTCGCAAATCTGTTGATACGCGTCGCCGCCGTCGATGCTGTCCAGAGTGCGGGCAACACGCTTCAGGTCACGGAACAGATCCTTACCAACCTTAGCCAGCGGGAACTGCGCTGTTTCGCAGGCAATACCCAGCGTCAGACCCGGTTTACGACCTTCCAGAATCACGCGGTTCCAGTTCGTGCGCGTACAAAGCAGTTCGTCTGAACTCATTTCCGGCGCATCCGCCAGCGCGCACCAGACCATAAACAGATCCAGGAAGCGAACCTGCTGCTCGTCAACGCCAATCGGTGAGAACGGGTTGATATCCAGCGAGCGCACTTCAATGTATTCAATGCCGCCGCGCTGCAGCGCATCCGACGGCGTTTCACCGCTGCGCGTCACG
>NZ_CDRQYH010000032.1:0-44479 GCF_977039595.1 Enterobacter sp. | reverse complement strand
GGTTGACATCACCATGTCCCAGAACCAGCTGACCTATAACCGTCTGAACGTCACCCTGACCCGCGATGACGTAATGGGTGAAAGCCTGTACAACCCAATGCTGCCCGGCATTGTGGCTGACCTGAAAGCGAAAAACCTGGCGGTGGAGAGCGAAGGCGCAACGGTTGTGTTCCTTGATGAGTACAAAAACAAGGAAGGCGAACCGATGGGCGTGATCATCCAGAAAAAGGATGGCGGCTATCTCTACACCACGACCGACATTGCCTGCGCGAAATACCGTTACGAAACGCTGCATGCCGACCGCGTGCTGTACTACATCGACTCCCGTCAGCACCAGCACCTGATGCAGGCGTGGACCATCGTGCGTAAAGCCGGTTACGTGCCGGACAGCGTTCCGCTGGAACACCACATGTTCGGCATGATGCTGGGTAAAGACGGCAAGCCGTTCAAAACCCGTGCGGGCGGTACGGTGAAGCTGTCCGACCTGCTGGACGAAGCGCTGGAACGCGCCCGTCGTCTGGTGGCCGAGAAGAACCCGGACATGCCGGCCGACGAGCTGGAAAAACTGGCCAACGCCGTGGGTATCGGTGCGGTGAAATACGCGGATCTCTCCAAAAACCGTACCACCGACTATATCTTCGACTGGGATAACATGCTGGCGTTTGAAGGTAACACGGCGCCATACATGCAGTACGCCTATACCCGCGTGCTCTCGGTATTCCGTAAAGCCAATATCGACGAAAGCGTGCTGGCGAATGCCACCGTGACCATCACCGAAGATCGTGAAGCACAGCTGGCGGCGCGTCTGCTGCAGTTCGAAGAGACGCTGACGGTTGTCGCGCGTGACGGCACGCCGCACGTAATGTGTGCTTACCTGTACGACCTGGCGGGTCTGTTCTCCGGCTTCTACGAGCACTGCCCTATTCTGTCTGCGGAAAACGAATCGGTTCGCAACAGCCGCCTGAAGCTGGCGCAGCTGACGGCGAAGACCCTGAAGCTGGGTCTGGATACCCTGGGTATCGAAACCGTAGAACGCATGTAATACAAAAAACCCGGCAATCGCCGGGTTTTTTTTTTGCAGTCCTGGTAATCCAACCGTCAGCGATAGTTCACGATGACGGAATTGCTTTGCACCTTCAGCGCCGGAATCAAACGCCCCCCACCCGGCACTTCCCAGATGAAACGCAAAGGTTCAATAGCCGGTACGCCGTTGAACGCCTGCGTTGTCCCATTTTCGCCGTCGATTTCGGTACAGCGCGTCTGAGAGCAGAGGCGCACCCGCAAGCCCGCTGGCGTAGGGCCAATCAGCCGATAGTTCCAGACCACAAGGCCCATCTGACCGGAGACCTCTTCTGAAGGCGCCAGCGGGTTAGACGACATAGCAACACCGCGATTGCTGAGGGTCACCCCCATGCTGCTCGCCTGCCAGGTGCCTCCCCCGGCAGCCTGCGCCGCCAGCGGGAAGAGCAACATCCAAAGCCATTTACGCATTATTTTCCTCCAATCGTCGCGGTCATGCGGATATGACGGTTATCCGACAGCTCCAGATTCGACAGCACGACCAGCTGGTTCAGGCTACGACGCAGGAAGCGGGACAGCAGCGGACGCAGCGCGTGGTTCACCAACAGCACCGGCGGCGCGCCGAGCATCTCCTGACGCGCCAGCGCCTCCTGCGTTTGCGCAAGCAGACGGTCCGCCAGGCCCGGCTCCAGACCGCCTCCGCCCTGCAGAGCCTGCAGCAGCAGACGCTCAAGCGGCGTATCGAGTCCGATCACCTGCACTTCCCCGGTTCCCGGGAACCACTGCTGGGTAATGGCGCGTCCCAGCGCCACGCGCACCACCGCCGTCAGCTCGTGCGGATCGCTTTGTATCGGCGCGTGTTCGGCAAGGGTTTCCAGAATGGTGCGCATATCGCGGATCGGCACCTTCTCGTCGAGCAGGTTTTGCAGCACCTTGTGCAGCGTGGTTAAGGTCAGCACGCCCGGGACCAGATCTTCCGTCAGCTTCGGCATCTCCTGCGTGACGCGGTCCAGCAGCTGCTGCGCTTCCTGACGGCCAAACAGCTCCGCCGAGAATTGCCCAATCAGGTGATTAAGATGGGTCGCCACCACGGTACTGGCTTCAACAACCGTATACCCTTGGATCTGCGCCTGCTCTTTCAGGGCGCTTTCAATCCAGATAGCGGCCAGGCCAAAGGCCGGATCGATAGTTTGCTCGCCCGGCAGCGTGCCTGCGGCGGTGCCGGGGTTAATCGCCAGCCAGCGGCCCGGATAGGCATCACCGCTGCCAATTTCGACACCTTTCATCAGGATGCGATAGCGCGCGGGCGGCAGGTCCATATTGTCGCGGATGTGTACCACCGGCGGCAGGAAGCCCATATCCTGCGCGAATTTTTTACGGATACTGCGGATACGGCCGAGCAGCTCGCCGTCCTGCTGGAAATCGACCATCGGGATCAGGCGATACCCGACTTCCATTCCCAGGGAATCTTCCAGCTGAACGTCGTTCCAGGTCGCTTCGACGGCCTGGGTATTCTCCGGCATTTTGACCTGAACAGGTTCCGCTGCCGGTTTGGTTTCACGGCCACGCATCCACCAGGCAAGCCCCAGCAGCCCCGCCGTAAACAGCAGGAAGACGAGGTTTGGCATCCCCGGCACCAGGCCGAGCAACCCGAGAACCGCAGCGGCCAGCAGCATCACGCGCGGGTTGCTGAACAGCTGGCCCACCATCTGCTCGCCAACGTCCTGATCGGTGCTCACGCGGGTCACAATCACACCCGCCGCAGTGGAGATAACCAGAGCCGGGATCTGCGCGACCAGACCGTCACCGATAGTCAGCAGCGTATAGCTTTCCGCCGCGTGGCCCATGTCCATCCCATGCTGCAGCACGCCCACCAGCAGGCCGCCGACCACGTTAATCACCATGATCAGAATGCCCGCGATGGCGTCACCGCGCACAAACTTACTCGCACCGTCCATTGAGCCGTAGAAGTCCGCCTCCTGCGTCACCTCCGCACGGCGTTTTTTGGCTTCATCTTCGGCGATAAGACCGGCATTCAGGTCGGCGTCGATCGCCATCTGCTTGCCCGGCATTCCGTCGAGCACAAAGCGCGCGCCCACTTCCGCAATACGCCCTGCACCTTTGGTGATGACCATAAAGTTGATGATCACGAGGATGACGAACACCACGATACCGATAGCGAAATTGCCACCCACCAGGAAGTGGCCGAACGCCTCCACCACTTTACCTGCTGCTGCCGCCCCGGTGTGACCTTCCATCAGGATGATACGCGTGGACGCCACGTTCAGCGCCAGTCGCAGCAGGGTGGTAAACAGCAGAATGGTCGGGAACGCGGCGAACTCCAGGGTACGCTGGGTGAACATCGCCACCAGCAGCACCATAATGGACAGCGCAATATTGAAAGTGAAAAGCAGATCGAGTATGAACGCCGGAAGCGGCAGTACCATCATCGACAGAATTAGCAGGATCAGAATCGGCCCGGCCAGAATCTGCCATTGGGTCGATTTCAGGTTGCCGGGCAGGCGCAACATTGCCACCAGATTAGCCATCAGTGTCCTTCTCGTTCATAAAATCCAGCGCGGCAGGCACCGGAAGGTTCTCAGGTTTCACAGGCCGTTGACCGCCGGCCAGACGCCAGCGCTTCAACTGCCATACCCAGGCCAGCACTTCCGCCACGGCGGCGTAGAGTTGTCCCGGGATCTGTTGTCCAATATCCGCATGGCGGTAAAGGGCACGCGCCAGCGGAGGGGCTTCCAGGATCGGCACGCGGTGTTCCGTGCCAATTTCCCGGATGCGCAGCGCGATCAGCCCTGCCCCTTTTGCCACCACTTTCGGCGCGCTCATTTTGTTTTCGTCATAGCGCAGGGCAACGGAATAGTGCGTCGGGTTGGTGACGATGACGTCGGCCTTCGGCACATCTTCCATCATGCGGCGACGGGCGGCGGCACGCTGCATCTGGCGGATACGCCCCTTCACGTGCGGGTCACCTTCCATCTGCTTATATTCGTCACGGATGTCCTGACGTGACATGCGCAGCTTTTTGAAGTGGGTATAAAGCTGGAAGATCACGTCAAAACCCACCATCGGGATAATGCTGAGCACCACCAGCAGTGCGCAAAGCCCGACAAGATTCAGCGCGTTGCTCATCGCGGTGAGAGGCGATTCGCTGATGAGACGCATCATTTCCGGCCAGTGGTACCAGAGGTAAAACCCCGCGGAACTGCCCATCAGCACCGATTTGAGAATGGCTTTGAGCAGCTCCGCCCCGGTCTGAGCAGAGAACATTTTCGCAATGCCCGGCAGCGGGTTGAGTTTGGAAAATTTCGGCTGCAGCGATTTGGCACTAAAAACCAGACCGCCGAGCATCACCGGCGAGACCAGCGCGACCAGCACGACCCCGGTAATCAGCGGCAGCAACGCGACCATCGCCCCTTTTATCAGCTGAATAATCTGGCTGAGGATCAGATTCGGATCGTTGACCATGCTGTGGTCAAAACGCAAGCCGGTTGACAGCATTCCCGCCAGCTTGCGGGCGAGCGACTCCCCGCCCCACCAGATAATGCACACGCCTACGATAAGGATCAGCAGGGAGGTCAATTCTCGGGATCGGGGGATTTGCCCTTCCTCACGCGCCTTTTCTAGTCGGTGGGGTGTGGGGGCTTCCGTTTTGTCGTCGTTCTCTTCTGCCACAGTGCATGCTCAGCCCATTACGTCACGGGTATCATGCCAGCGCAGCGGAAATCCAATGGCGGGAAAAGCCCGTTTATTCGGGCTCTTTTCGGTGATTTTGTCGCAAACCGCCTCAGGCGGCGTAACCTCCTGAGGCGGAAAGGACTATCAGAAGCCGAGGCTGTCCAGCAGGTCGTCTACCTGATCCTGGCTTGCCACAACGCCTGCCTTGGTGGCGTCGAGCTGTGGACCATTGAGCAGGCTTTCGTTCTCGCGTTTTGGACGGGCTGCCGGTTCCGGAATGTTCTCCAGCAGAACCATCAGCAGCTGGCGCTCAATCTCCTGGATAACATCCATCATGCGCTTGATGACCTGACCGGTCAGGTCCTGGAAATCCTGCGCCATCATGATGTCCAGTAGCTGGGCGTTGGTGAAGCTGGTGTGGCCCGGCACATCGCCAAGATACTGACGAGTATCCGTTACCAGCTCGCGGGCATCAGCCAGCTCGATAGGGTTTTCAAACCACTCGTCCCAGCGTTTGCTCAGGGCTTTCGCCCCCTTTTCCATCGCATCCTGGTGCGGCTGTGATGCTTCAACGCTGTTCAGCGCACGTTCCGCAGCCTGAGCGGTCATCTGCACGACATAGTCCAGACGATCGCGGGCATCAGGAATAGCTTCCGCCGCTTCGGCAATCGCCTGATCCAGACCCAGCTCGCGCAGGCTGTCACGCAGCATGCGCGTCAGGCTGCCGATGCGGACGATGATATCGCTCGGCGAGTGTTCTTCAACGGGTTTCATAGCAGGTTGCAACATTTCCATCACCTCACATGCCGAGTTTCTCGAAGATCTTACCGAGCTTCTCTTCCAGGGTTGCCGCGGTGAATGGCTTCACCACATAGCCGCTTGCGCCCGCCTGTGCAGCGGCAATGATGTTCTCTTTTTTCGCTTCTGCAGTGACCATCAGAACCGGCATAGAGGCCATTCCCGCATCGGCACGAATAGTTTTCAGCAGTTCCAGACCGTCCATGTTTGGCATGTTCCAGTCGGAGATAACAAAACCAAACCCGCCAGCCTGCAGTTTGTTCAGCGCATCAACGCCATCTTCTGCTTCTTCAACGTTGTTGAAGCCCAGCTCTTTCAGCAGGTTGCGTACGATGCGACGCATGGTGGAAAAGTCATCCACAACCAAAAACTTAAGCTCTTTATCCGCCATAAAATAATACTCCTGAGTCAAATACGTATTGCCTGTCCGGCACTGATTTTCGCCAGCATCTGCTGGCTTACCTGGCTAAGATCGACCACTTCGCTCACGCCACCCATATTGATGGCCTCGCGCGGCATGCCGAACACCACACAACTTGCTTCATTCTGCGCAATCGTCCAGGCGCCAGCCTGGTGCATTGCAAGCATTCCGGCGGCACCGTCGTTGCCCATCCCCGTCAGGATCACCCCTACGGCGTTGCGCCCCGCATGTTTCGCCACCGAATGAAACAGCACATCCACCGACGGACGGTGCCGGTTGACCGGCGGTCCGTCATGAATTTTGATTTGATAGTTAGCGCCGCTGCGCGCTAGCTCCATATGCTTGTCGCCCGGCGCGATATAGGCATGCCCCGGGAGCACGCGCTCGCCGTCTTCCGCCTCTTTCACGCTGATCTGGCACAGCTTGTTCAGGCGTTCGGCGAACGAACGGGTAAAGCCTGGCGGCATATGCTGAGTGATCAGAATACCCGGACTTGAAAGCGGCAATGGCTGGAGTACATGACGAATTGCCTCTGTTCCTCCGGTTGACGCCCCAATGACCAGCAGTTTTTCCGAGCTGAGTAATGGACCGGCCTTCAGGGTCGCCGGCGCGGCCATCGGCGTGTGCGCGGCAAGCTTCGCACGCGACGCGGTGCGGATCTTCTCGGCGATCATCTCGCTGTAGGCCAGCATCCCTTCGCGAATGCCAAGCTGCGGCTTGGTGACAAAATCCACCGCCCCCAGCTCCAGCGCGCGCAGGGTGATTTCAGATCCTTTCCCGGTCAGGGAGGAGACCATCACCACCGGCATAGGCCGCAGCCGCATTAATTTTTCGAGGAAATCGATGCCATCCATGCGCGGCATCTCGACATCCAGCGTTAGCACATCGGGGTTATATTTTTTAATTAAATCCCGCGCTACCAGCGGATCGGGCGCGGTTGCCACCATCTCCATGTCGCTGTGGCTATTGATAATTTCAGTCATGATCTGACGCATCAGCGCTGAATCATCGACAGACAACACCCTGATTTTACTCATGCTTTTTCCTTACTCAGCGCATATACCGTTTGCCCACGCAGGCTAAACTCACGCACGAGGTTGCTGAAGTTTTCCGAGTGCCCGGCAAACAGTAAACCGTCAGGCTTGAGCAACGGAACAAACCGACGCAGAATGTCCTGTTGCGTCGTTTTATCAAAATAGATCATGACGTTACGGCAAAAAATGGCGTCGAACGGCCCCGGCACGTTGTACTGCTTATCCAGCAGGTTAACGGGCGCGAATTCGACGCA
This sequence comes from Enterobacter sp., assembly GCF_977039595.1. Taxonomy (NCBI): domain Bacteria; kingdom Pseudomonadati; phylum Pseudomonadota; class Gammaproteobacteria; order Enterobacterales; family Enterobacteriaceae; genus Enterobacter; species Enterobacter sp. The sequence goes on along the minus strand of NZ_CDRQYH010000032.1, from coordinate 37,259 downwards.
GTTCGCCAGCTCCTGGCGTACGCGCACCAGGCCTTCATGCGGGCCTGTCCCGCGCATGAAATAACGCTGCAGCTGCTGCGGCGACAGCGTTTTCAGTTCATCCTGGCGATAAACGCCGTTACGCGCCTTCTCCAGCACTTCAGTATCGATATCGCTGGCGTAGACCTTCCAGCGTCCCGGCGTCATTCCCAGCGTATCGGCAAGGGTGATCGCCAGCGAGTATGGCTCTTCACCCGTCGAGGCGGCCGCACTCCAGACGCGATACTCCCCGGTGCGACGGCGCGCATGCTCGGCCAGAACCGGGAAGTGGTGAGCTTCACGGAAAAACGCCGTCAGGTTGGTGGTTAACGAGTTAATAAAAGCCTGCCACTCGGCGCTGTTCTGGTTCGCCTCGAGCATGCTCAGATAGCGGCCAAAATCATCCAACCCCAGCGTACGCAAGCGCCGCACCAGACGGTTGTAGACCATGTCCCGCTTATGATCCGCAAGCACGATCCCCGCACGCTGGTAGATTAACTGACATATCCGACGAAAATGCGCGTCGGACAGCGCGAGGCGCTGTGTCATCTGCAACAATAATGACGTTTGCCCAGGGGGCATTGGTGATGTCATAGCGCCTTCTTAATTACATTCAGGATACAACTGGCACGGCCTGCGACCGCCCGACTTCTGTTACTGCTTCAACGTGCTCTTTCACATTAAATACCGCGACCAGTCCGGTAAGACGATCCGCCTGGCTGGCCAGCTGATCGGTTGCCGCTGCCGCTTCCTCAACTAACGAGGCGTTCTGTTGCGTCACCTGATCCATCTGGCTGACCGCCTGGGCAACCTGCTCAATGCCGCGACGCTGTTCATCCGACGCCGAGGCAATTTCGCCCATAATGTCGTTAACCCGCGTCACGGAGGTGACGATCTCGTGCATGGTTTTCGCCGCCGTATCCACAAGCGTTGAGCCCTGCTGAACGCGCGAGACCGACTCTTCGATCAGGACCTTGATTTCTTTCGCCGCGTTGGCGCTGCGGCTCGCCAGGTTACGTACTTCCCCCGCCACCACCGCAAACCCGCGCCCCTGCTCCCCGGCTCGCGCCGCTTCCACGGCGGCATTCAGCGCCAGAATGTTGGTCTGGAACGCGATACCGTCAATCACGCTGATGATGTCACCAATTTTCTGCGAGCTGGTGGCAATCTCCTGCATGGTGCTGGCGACATGGGACGCCTGGTCACCGCCTTTCTTCGCCGTCATCGCCGCCTGTTTTGACAGGTCAGACGCCTGACGCGCGTTATCCGCGTTCTGGCTTACCGTCGCCGTCAGCTGCTCCATGCTGGCCGCCGTCTGCGCCAGCGAGGCCGCCTGCTGCTCTGTGCGGGATGAGAGATCGTTGTTACCCGCAGCAATCTCTGAGATCCCGGTGTGCATGGCATAGCTGCCCTGCCGCACGTCGCTCACCGTTTCCCGCAGCGATCCCTGCATCGCCTTCAGGCTGGCAAAAATCGCCGAAATTTCGTTTTTGCCGAACACCGCCACCGGACGCGCCAGGTCGCCTTTTGCAATACTGTCGAAATGGCTGCTGACGATCGCCAGCGGCTGCACAATCATTCTGCGCGACCAGAGCAGCGCCCCGCCGGTCAGCAACCCTGCCAGAATCACCACCACGGCGAAGATGACGCCCGACATGTGATAGCTTTGACGGCTCTGGTCACCGGCACGCTGTACAGACTGGTTGATATCCTGCTGCCAGGCGTTAAAGCTGCCGTCAAACGCTGCCTGAGACGCCTGGACCGGTGCGGTCATAAAGTCCGACAGCTGGTTGTTCTCAAGCCACGTCGCCTGGTGGTCCAGATCGCTGTACCACTGCTCAAAGTTCGTCTTCATGGCGGCCTTCAGCGCTTTCTCTTTCTCGCTGTCGGCGGCCTGCGCCGTAAAGGCTTTAAACTGTGCGTCAGCCTGTTTCAGGCTGTCGCGCGCGGTTGCCATCAGCGCTTTAATGTCATCCGGCGGATAGCTCAGCGCGGTTAAGGTTCCCGCCTTGTTCAGCGCAGTGCTTGCCTGCAACAGCACGGCACGCGTTTGTGCCAGTGCGGAGCGCTGCTGATTACTCGCCTCAACTTCCTGCAAATTCTGATAGCCATCGCGAAACGCCCAAAAAGACAACCCGTTACTGCCAACCTGCAACACACCGCAAAGGATCAGAATCAAAAACAGTGTGGTCGAGATACGAATACGATTTAACATCCACGCTCCCATCAAGCGGCAAGCAGCCGCGGTTTAATTGTCAGTCAAAATGTTTCCCAGTTTTCATCTTGTCCGGTCGTCGCGGTACGCGTACGGAGTGCAGCCTGTTCAGCGGCTGGCGCGCGGTACGTCGCCTGCGGAGTGACCGTGTTTCCAGCGAGTGAAGCGAGACGAAACGCCGAGACGGCCATCTTCAGACGGCTCGCCTGGTCTTCCAGGGCAGCGGCCGCCGCAGCGGACTCCTGCACCAGCGCGGCGTTTTGCTGTGTCACGCGATCCATTTCCGATACCGCCAGGGCAACCTGGTCGATACCACGACTCTGCTCATCAGACGCAGAGGCGATTTCCCCCATGATGTCCGTCACGCGGGTAACGGCATTCACGATGTCATTCATGGTCTCCCCGGCGCTTTCCACCAGCACGGAGCCGGTATCCACGCGGGAGACAGAGTCTTCAATCAGCGACTTGATCTCTTTTGCCGCGTTGGCGCTGCGGCTTGCCAGGTTGCGCACTTCCCCGGCCACCACGGCAAAACCGCGTCCCTGTTCGCCCGCTCGTGCCGCTTCCACGGCGGCGTTCAGCGCCAGAATGTTAGTCTGGAAGGCAATGCCGTCGATGACGCTGATGATGTCGGCGATTTTCTTCGAGCTGTCGGCGATTTCGTGCATGGTTTTCACTACGCCATCCACCACGCGTCCGCCGCGCTGCGCCGTCTCGGAGGCGCTTTCTGCCAGCTGAGACGCCTGGCGGGCGTTATCGGCGTTCTGCTTCACGGTCGCGGTGAGCTGCTCCATGCTGGCGGCCGTCTCTTCCAGGGCGGAAGCCTGCTGTTCGGTACGGGATGAGAGATCGTTATTCCCCATCGCAATTTCGCTGGTGCCGGTATAGATAGCCTCCGACCCGTTACGCACGTTGGCGACGGTTTCGATTAACGAACGCTGCATATGGTCAACGCTGTTTGCCAGCTCGGTGATCTCATTGCGCCCGGAAACGGTCAGCGTTTTAGTCAGATCGCCTCCGGCAATTTCACGAATGTGGGCAATGACGCGCCCAAGAGGATTCAGCAGGATATGGCGAATGCCGTACCAGACCGCGACCAGCACGATGACCAGCGCCAGCGCCATTACGGCCATCTGCCATTTCGCAAAGCGGTAGTCATTCTGACTTGCCGTAAAGGCCGAGTGATAGAGATCGCCACTGGCCTTCGCGTATTCCCCCCGCGCCGCGCCGAGTGCGTTTTGCATCCCCTGCGTCGGCTGCGCGAAATAGGCGTCCATATTTCCGCTCTCCAGGAACTGAATGAGCTTTGTCAGACCGGTATGGTAGGCATTGTATTTTTCATCGATATTCTGGCTCACCTGCTCCATAGCAGGCTGCGGGGCGATCTTTTTGAAGGCGTCGTAATGTTTCGCGGCGTCAGCGAGGGTGGCACGGGCATTTTTCAACAGATCGGTTTTCGCGCTGCTCTGCTGATTATTAGGGTCCATCATCATGCGCGCGGACGAGCGGCTCAGGTTGATACGCGTTTGCAGCATCAGATCCCACGTCGACGTGAGTTCACTCTGCTGCAGGCGGAGATCGTTCGAGGCCGCGAAGCTGTCCTGGTTCTGTTTTAATGACGAGAAAAAAAGCCCGCCGGAGATGAGCTGAAGAAGTGCGAAAATGACCAGCACCATCATGAGCATTGTGACAACGCGGATACGGTTCAACATACAACACCTTCTCATAGATTTATTAACGGTGTTATCGGCACAGCCCACAGGAACTTTACATTTGCGAAAGGGAAAAGCGCGGGGTTAAAACGCCACGTCGACAATAAGCGTGTCGGTGTAGGTTCCGGCAGGAGGCGTGGCCTGACTGGTCAGGACTTTCGCGGTGTAGTTGTAGGTGCGCAGTAAACCGTCGGCACTTACCTGCGACGACGTCGCGCTGGACCAGCGCTCGCTGCCGCTGCCGCCCCAGCGGTTACCGGTGGCTTCCTTATAGATGTCGTAGCTCATGGCGTTACTGCCGCTCACCATGCGCCGCACGTTGTTCAGCGCGTTGGCACCGTTATTAATGCCGATGGTATACGTACTGCCTTTGGTACAGGTGACGGCAATCGCCTGCGAGACGGTAGGGAAACTTTGCACCAGCGGCGCGCTGTTGAAGTTGACGTCCGGCGTGGTCATGGCGCTGCAGTCGTTGGTGACGGTCATATCTAACAGGATGGTGGTTGTCGCGGTACCCGTCTGATTGATTGAGCAAAGGCCGAGTGCGCCCACGGAGCAGACGCTGTAGTTAACGCTGAAGGTTAACTGCACCTGATATGGCCCGGCAGTCACGTTTTGCCCGGCGACGGTGCGGAAATAAAGCGGAATGTTGTACTGCTTTGATCCCAGTAACCCCAGCAGGGTATTCCCGCTCCAGGTATACGATTTACTTATCTGTACCTCGCTGCTGCTCGCGCACCCCGATAGCCCGCACAGCCGGGTGGGGATCACGTCGGTGATGGCCGCATTATCCGTGCGTTTCATCGTGGCCCGGCTGCTGCCCGAAACCGATGCCGCGGTGTAGGTCAGCGTTACCGAGTCGCTGGTCAGCAGATTCAACACGGCATCGCAGGCCACCACCAGCGTGCCGGTGGTTTGAACTTCCCCGGTTCCGCTGAGCGCGAACGAAGTGACGCTGCCAAACGACGCATTAACCGTACTGACGGTACACGCCGCCCAGCCGCCGCCGGAAAAAAGCAGCAGGATCAACAGCAGCAGGCGCGTCATGGCTCCTCCCGACAAATCAGCGGCCCGTAGGTTTTTAGCTTGTGCTCCGGATTGGCCCCCACGGTCAGAGTGGCCTTGCAGCGTTTTCCGTCAGGTGCGATCACCTCGAGCGGGTTCACATCGCTGAGATTTTCCAGCCATGCGATGCCGTCATACCCCACCACCGCATTGCTGCGCGAGACCTGTCGGACCTGGCTTCCCACCGGCAGCGCCTGGCCGCGCGCATCATGCAAAATGACGCTTGCCACCCGCTCCTGCTCCATCGGGAAATCGACCAGATAGCCGCTGTGGCGGCGGATCGCTATCCGCCGTTCGGTCTCTTTCAGACGGGTATCCGCCGGCAGATTCAGGGTATCAATCCGGTAGCTTGCCGGATAATACGCCGACACCCCGCTGATCAGCAGGTAGCCATTATTATTGGTTTTACCGACGGGCTGGTTCTCATAGCTGACGGGCACGTCTGGATGGCCGTCGGTACTGATAACCACAAATGCATCGTTGATCTTATTCGCCGCAAACAGCTCGCCGTCCATCAGCACAATTGCGCCCATCGCCTCGCCCCACCAGGTCATGGTGTCCCTTTCGCCATAGCCGCCGCCCTGCAGCTCTATGTTGTTATTGCGCCAGCCCAGCGTAGCCTGTTGATAATCGCTGGATCTTGACTGGTTGGCCCAGGCCATGTTCCAGCTGAAACCGCCGTCAGAAGGCATAGAGTGGTTGTAGTTAATGCGCTGGGTACTGCCGGCATCCGGGGTATTTTCAACGGTGACGGCAGCGCTGTCGCGTGCCCCCAGCGGCACCTGCAGCGACAGCGCGACCGTCCAGTCTCCCCGCTGCTGGTCCCGGCTGCCGGCCAGGTAAATGCTGCTCGCCCCCCACAGGTTGCGGCTCCAGGAGAGATTGAGCAGCTCGGTTTTTTGACTGTCAAAACTCTCCACCCCAATCCAGGCCGCGCCGATATTTCCATACCGTCCCAGATTGAAGGTCAGAGAATACTGATCCGTATTACGGCTAAAGCTGGCGATGGGCTTATCGTTTTCGTCATACACCGTCGGCTGGTCGTAGAGGGCCAGATTGCCAAAGCCGCGGTCGCGACGCGTGTGTTGAGTGGCGACGCTAAATTCGCTGGTACTGTACTGGTAACCCCAGTTGATTTGCCCGCCCGCATCCCCGCGCATGCGGCTCTGCGAGTAAGAGGTATTTACCACGCCAAACTGGCCGAGTTTTATTACCGTTCCCGCACCACCCAGCGCCAGCTCCTGCGCCCCTTCTGCATGCCCTTCCAGCGTTAGCCAGTCCGTCACCCCGTAGCGATACGAGCCGCTGCCTGCCGCCGAGCCGTAGTCAAAATTCTTGATACCGTAATTACGCCGCAGGCTGCCGAGCGTCACGGCGCCGTCGCTCAGCCCTTGTTTAAGTAAGTCACTGGTGACGTAAAACGGGAGCGTGGTGCTTACCTGGCGTCCCAGCGCATCCGTTGTGACCAGAACCGCATCCCCGGCGCCGTTGATATAGGGTAAATTAGTCAGGGTGAAGGGGCCGGGCTGAAGCTGGGTCGAACCGGAGCGATAGCCGTTGATAAAAAGATCGACCGAGGTGGGTACCGCGGCTTCCCCTGCGAACTCGGGCAGCGGCCATGTCACCAGGTCAGGTCGCAGGGAGAAATCCCGCCCTACGCTTACGCCCCCCATCCGCACGCTGGAGCTCCAGCTCAGGGCATCGCTGATCACGTCCCCGACGCTCCAGCTCATCGCGTCATCTTCGTGAGTGAACAGCAGGGTCGTATCATAGCGGACATACCCTTCCTGCTGGCCGTCATTACCGGTGAAATTTTCCCGCGCGTAACCGGTGGAGGAAAACGAGCCGTTCTCGTTGAAGTAGCGGAACTCATGCCAGAGCGACGCCTGACCGCCGATATGTTCCGTGTGGTTAGTGTAGAGATCGTAATTCAGCAGCGCCCCGCGGCCAAAGTGCGGTTTGGCCTGCGCCGTTTGACCGCTAAAAGACGTCACGCGGGCCGTCACCCAGTCACGGGGTACGGTCAGCAGCAGGCGCTGCGCGGCGCTGTCATACTCGACCCGAACCTGAGCAAGCGAGGAGAGATTCACCTCTCCGGTGGGAACATGCGCCGGGGGCAGCCCCGCGCGCAGCAAATCGGCGCTTGAGATAAAGAAAGCGCCTTTACGCTGCGTCACGGGCACGACCAGACCGGTATCGTAGTGGTTCAGCACGAGGGCAAGCTGGAAAACCGCTTCATCATTTATCGTCTGCGCCTGGGGAGGTGGCGGCAAACTGTCGTCGCCGGGCTCGGCCAGGGTCGCGGAACTGACGCAAAGCAGTATCATCATCGCCGGCTTCAGTTGACGGGCGTCGACTGCCATTGTGCGTCCCTGGCATTAATCTGTGCGCTCATCCGCTCTGGCTGACGAACGCCAGCGGGTATGGGCCAGCTGCGGCTGCTGCCCGGGAGGACGTAACCCAGTAGTCCTTCCGCTACCGTGCGTTTCTGCCCTCCCTGCTCCAGCGTCACCTGGCTCAGCCTGACATGGACATCCCCCCGATTTCTGACCTCCAGCACAGGCTGCCCCTCCGCGCGCGTCACACGCCAGCTCAGGTTTTGGGGTTCCGCCAGCGCGTGATGCGCGCCCTCTTTCATGGTTCGGATCCCCTGTCCATACACGAACAGAGGGATGGAGTAACGCATCTGCAATTTGAGGCCGATGGCAGGTTCGGCTTTTGCATCAGGCTGGGGGATTTCATCCACGATAATGCGGTAAGCCTGTTCGACGCCCGCGGGAACCGCAGCCTGTTTGATAAGGCGAATAAGCTGCTTGCTGCCTGTGCCAATCGTGACGATGGGCGGGCTGGCGACCACGTCCTGCTGCGAGGTATATCGCTCGTGTCCGTCCTCCTGCTTCCAGCGCACGATGCGGACCTGCATCGTCGTGGCGCTGTTTCCCTGGTTCTGGATCCACAGTTCAGTGGCGTTGGCGTCCGCAGCAAGCCACGGGTCGATAGGCCAGAGCAGAATGGTGGCTGCCGCCTGCGCCTGGCCGGCAACCGCCATTCCCAACGCGCCCGCCAGACAAACGGGTCTGAAAAATGGCTTCATCAACACTCTCCCTTTATTACCATGACAAGGTCACGGTGAGCTGATCGGAATAGGTTCCCGCCGAGCTAAACCCGGTCAGTAGCGCTACGCCAAAAAGCGGTAGCGCGATGTTATTGCTGTTGGTATAGGTCACCGGTATCGCCTGGTTGACGCCAATTTCACTGTTTGCGGCCAGCGAGCTGCTGCTGTAGAGCCGGTATGGCACCAGCTCTGTTCCACCGGACCGCTTCATGCGGCGAACGGATGAATAATTCTGGCCGCCATTAATGCTCATGCTCAGCGACACGCCCGGCGTACAGGCGATAGACAACGCCCCGTTTGGCACAAAGCTGGTGCTGACCGGCGCGCTCTCAACGCCGTTATGGCTGCCAAAATCCAGCGTACCGAGAAGCCCTCCGCTACCGGTGGCCACCGCGCACCCTGGAACAATCGTCGCGCTGACCTTAAAGGACTGGGATGTCACCGCATCCGCTGCGGGCATCATGAGCAATCCGGCGATCAGCGCGAAAAAAGGCTGCACGATTCCCTCTGCGCGATTGCGCAGACCAGTAAGAGTTGCCTTCATGGCGGTGCAGGACTAATAGGTTACGCTGACGTTTATCGTGTCGGTGTAGGTGCCCGGGACGACCGTCACGCTGTTACCGCCGCCGGTAATCCGTCCGTAGAGGGTGTAACTGTCCACCCCTCCGGCCGTTGAGGCGATCGGCAGCGCGGCATTATTGGCAATCACGCTGTTAAACCCGCTGTCGCTGTACAGGCTGTATGCCACACCCTGAGCCGCGTTGGCGGTGTTAACCAGATAGCGCGCAGGTGTTCCCGGGGTGCCGACAACGGTGCCGGGGGCGGTAGAGTTGGTGTTGCCGGTGATCGCCACCGTATAGCTGGCGGTTGTACATTGAATGGTGAAGGTGTTTCCGCCGCTGGCGCCGGTTAGCTGCGTGGTCAGAGTGGAAAACGTTGCGGGATGGGTACCGAAATCCAGTGTCCCGAAGTTAATGCCGTTTTGCGTGGGCGATCCGTTTATCAGACAACCATTCGTGAGCGTCAGCGTCGCCCCGATGGTGCCGCTGCTGGTGACGGCCAGCGCCTGATGGACCGTTGCCGCAGTCAGTAAGGTGCCTGCGCAGATCAAAAGGAGTTTTCTTTTCATTTACCACCCTCCAGAAGACGTCTCCGTTCCCTTGCCACGTTTTATTTTTGTCGTTCAAGATGTTAGCCCCGCTTAATGTTCCTCTGAGGGGGGTTATTGAGAATTTAGTTTACGGATATCGCTTCGACCACCTGCCACACAACGCATAAGCCATATGTCTTATTGACTAATTTTCCCTATAAATAACAGAGAGTTAAATTAAAATAAGCAGCAATTTTATTATATCTGAAGAGAATATATCCATTAAAGTGTGACGACGATCACAATATATCGTCTGCACATTAACAACAAAATTAATAAAACTTAAAAAGGAGTTGTATCCCCCTACACTTTGCGTCAATTTATGTGCCGAATAATTTCCTGCATCGTAATAAAAAATTTATATGTATCGACGCGGGCTACATCTGAAGCGCATAGAGGGTCTTTTTTCGTGGCAAGTGCAAACAAACTCACACTCTTCATCGTGATATTCATGCTGGCGGGTATTCTTTCAGGGGCAGCAATTCATGAGTATGCATCTGCGGATGCCATCAAAGCCTGGTCGGATAATATTACCCTTCTGACCGATATTTTCCTCCGTCTGATCAAAATGGTCATTGCACCGTTGGTCTTTAGTACGCTCACCGTTGGCATTATGAAGCTGGGCGAAACTTCCACCATTGGCCGCGTCGGCGGTAAAGCGATGGTGTGGTTTATCAGCTCATCCGTGCTCTCAATTCTGGTCGGACTGTTTATCGTCACGCTGGAGCATCCGGGAAGCGGTCTGAACCTGACGATCCCAACCGAGGCGGTAGATACCGGTCTGGCCGTTGGAGGCATGACGCTGAAAGCGTTCCTGTCGCACACCATTCCAACCAGTATCGCAGGGGCGATGTCAAACAATGAGATCCTGCAGATTGTGGTGTTCTCGATGTTCTTCGGCATCGGCGGCGCGTCGCTGGGACAGAAATTCAACGCTCCGCTGGTAGCCGCGCTGGATGTGGTTTCCCATATCATGCTGAAGGTAACAGGTTACGTGATGTACGTTGCGCCGCTGGCCATTTTCGCGGCGATTTCCTCCGTCATTGCCACGCAGGGTCTGGGCATTCTGCTGAACTACGCCTCGTTTATTGGTGGCTACTATGTTGCCATTCTTCTTACCTGCATGGTGCTGCTGGCCGTGGGTTACATGGTGCTGAAAAAAGAGGTGTTTCGCCTGGTCAGCATGCTGAAAGACCCTGTTCTGGTGGCGTTTACCACCAGCAGCTCTGAAGCCGCCTACCCTAAAACGCTGGAACAGCTGGAGCGCTTTGGCTGCTCGCGCAACATCGCCTCTTTCGTTCTGCCGATTGGCTACTCCTTCAACCTGGTGGGTTCGATGGTGTACTGCTCATTCGCGTCGATGTTTATCGCGCAGGCATACAACATTCACCTGAGCTTCTCTGAAGTGACGGTGCTGATGCTGACCCTGATGCTGGCGTCGAAAGGGATTGCAGGCGTACCGCGTTCTTCCCTGGTGGTGCTGGCAGCAACCATTCCGAGCTTTAATATTCCGGTGGCGGGTATTCTGCTCCTCATGGGGATCGACCACTTCCTGGATATGGGCCGTTCCGCAATTAACGTTCTGGGGAATGGTATTGCGACCGCGATGCTGTCGCAGAATGAAGGTGCGCGGGAAGCGGACGCTGAAGCTGAACTGGTAAAGCAGGAAGCGTAAGGTGAAAAAAAGGGTGAGGCCTGATGCCCTCACCCCAGCCCTCACTCTGTGGGTGAGGGAGCAAATACAAAAAACGGCAACCTCGGTTGCCGTTTTGCATTTACTTACGCGACGTGACTCGCGGCGATGTCCAGCAGCGCCATCTCATCGCTGTTCAGCAGCTTCTCAATGTTCACCAGAATCAGCATACGCTCGCCGAGCGCGCCCAGTCCGGTCAGATATTCGGTCGACAGCGTGACCGCAAACTCCGGTGCAGGACGAATTTGGTCAGAGGTCAGGGAAAGCACATCAGATACGCCATCCACCACGATACCTACCACGCGCTGCCCCAGATTCAGAACGATCACCACGGTGTTGTCGTCGTAGTCAACGTCGCCCTGGCTGAACTTCACGCGCAGGTCCACGATTGGCACAATGACGCCACGCAGGTTGGTGACACCTTTAATAAACGCAGGCGTGTTAGCGATGCGGGTAACCTGGTCGTAACCACGGATTTCCTGCACTTTAAGGATATCGATGCCGTACTCCTCATCGCCTAAAGTGAATACCAGGAATTCCTGCCCTGATGGCTCGCCCGCCAGTTTCGTTACATTACTCATACCGGTCATGTTATTACCTTCTACTTAATCAGGCGGCTGTGTACGCCACACGTTGTTCACGATTTAATCCCTGAAGCGCCGACACGTCGACGATCAGCGCCACGCTACCATCACCCAGAATGGTGGCGGCAGAAATACCCGGCACTTTGCGGTAGTTGCTTTCGAGGTTCTTCACCACCACCTGGTGCTGACCAATCAGCTGATCGACCAGCAGCGCGTAGCGGCGCCCCGCGCTTTGCAGGATCACAACGATGCCCTGCGTGGCCTCGGTCTTCGCCCCGTCCACTTCGAACACTTTCCACAGTTCCACCAGCGGCAGGTACTCACCGCGCACTTCGAGGACGCGCTCGCCGCCCGCCAGCGGATGCAGATCTTCTTCACGCGGCTGCAGGGATTCCATCACGGCGTTCAGCGGCAGGATAAAGACTTCGTCCGCCACTTTAACGGACATGCCGTCGAGGATCGCCAGCGTCAGCGGCAGTAGGATGCGAATGGTGGTGCCGGAACCCTGTTTAGACTGGATCTCAACGTGGCCGCCCATCTCCTGGATGTTACGTTTCACCACGTCCATGCCAACACCGCGTCCGGAGACGTCGGTCACCTGCTCCGCGGTAGAGAAGCCCGGCGCGAAGATCAGCATGCCCACTTCTTCGTCGGTCATGTTTTCATTGACCGCCATCCCCTGCGAAATCGCTTTTGCCAGGATGCGCTCGCGGTTAAGACCCGCGCCGTCGTCGGTCACTTCGATGCAGATGTTTCCGCCCTGGTGTTCCGCAGAGAGGATCAGGTTGCCGACCGGGGATTTACCGGCGGCAATGCGGTTTTCCGGCAGTTCGATCCCGTGGTCGAGGCTGTTACGCACCAGGTGCGTTAAAGGGTCAATAATGCGCTCGATCAGGCTCTTATCCAGTTCGGTTGAGCTGCCCATCAGGGTCAGTTCAATTTGTTTGTTCAGCTTGCTGGCAAGATCGCGGACCAGACGCGGGAAGCGGCTGAAGACATATTCCATCGGCATCATACGGATGGACATGACCGATTCCTGCAGGTCGCGGGCGTTACGCTGCAGCTGACCCATGCTGGTAATCAGGTCGCCGTGCGTGACCGGATCCAGTTCGTTAGAACGTTGCGCCAGCATCGACTGGGTGATCACCAGTTCGCCAACCAGGTTAATCAGCTGGTCAACCTTCTCAACGGCAACGCGGATACTGGTTGACTCGCTGGAGCGAGCGGCAGGTTTCTCACCACGTCCACCTGGTGCCGCAGCCTCTTTTGGTACGGCCTTCAGCGCCGGGGCCGCAGGTGCCACAGCCGGTGCGGCAGCCTGAGCCACAACAGCCACCTCTTCCGCAGCGGCAGGGGCGTCAACCGCAGCAGTTTCGGTTTCGAAGGCAATCTGGTCAGCTTCAATCACGAAGCACAACACCGCTACGATATCGTCCTGGCCAATACCGTCATCAAGCGTCGCGGCCAGGCTGTCTTTGCCTTTTACCACGTTGCTTAACTTCGCCAGGTTGCCCAGCTCTTCTTCCAGCAGGTTAACTTCATTCTCTTTGAGGCGTGACAGCACAACGCGCAGTTTTCCCGTCTGTGCAGCGGCTGGCGCGGCCTCATCGACAGCAACCGCATCGACAACGCTCAGTTTCGCCGCAGGGACAACGGCTGCAGCGACCTCACCTTTTGCTTCCAGGGCGAGCTGGCGCAGCGCATTGCAGATGTATTCAAAGCTGGCGGCATCAGGCTCTGCCGAACTTTTATAGGCGTCGAGCTGTTCCTGCATAATATCTTTGGTTTCCAAAAACAGGTTGATAATGTCGGTATTGAGCTGCATCTCACCGCGTCGTGCTTCATCAAGCAGGTTTTCCATTAAATGGGTCGTTTCCTGCAGGATGGTAAATCCAAACGTTCCGGCTCCGCCTTTAATAGAGTGCGCCGCACGGAAGATGGCATTGAGCTGCTCGGAGTCCGGTGCTTCGGGCACCAAATCGAGCAAGTGTTGCTCCATATCGGCCAACAATTCGTCGGCTTCATCAAAGAATGTCTGGTAAAAATCGCTAATATCCATGCTCACGCTATCACCTCGGATTGGCTGGTGGCGATGTTGGAACGGCAGCCGAAGGAACGGCCCCAGGCTGTTTTAAATCGTCCAGTGACTCATTCTGACTTTCGGCGTTTTCATGCAGGATGGCCTGCTCCGCCTGCTGGTTCAGCACTAAAAGACTGATACGACGGTTGATGGCATCATCCGGCCCGCGGTCGGAAACGCGCATGGTTGCGGCCATGCCGACTACGCGCAGTACCTTGCCATCATCAAGCCCACCTACCACCAACTCGCGACGCGAGGCGTTGGCACGATCGGCAGAAAGCTCCCAGTTGCTGTATCCCTTCTCCCCACTGGCGTACGGGAAATCATCCGTGTGTCCTGACAGGCTGATTCGGTTAGGAATGCCGTTCAGCACCGGTGCAATGGCACGCAGAATGTCGCGCATATACGGTTCGACTTCCGCACTCCCGGTTTTAAACATTGGGCGGTTCTGGCTGTCGATAATCTGAATACGCAGCCCTTCCTGCACCAGGTCGATCTTCAGATGCGGGCGCAGCGCGCGCAGTTTCGGATCTGCTTCAATCAGCTGATCGAGATCGCCACGCAGTTTCTTCAGGCGCGCCTGCTCCATCTTTCTTTTCAGCTCGTCGATGTTCGGCTCTTTTTTAACCTCACCCTTCTGCTGGGTGTAATCATCGCCGCCGCCGGGGATCGGGCTGTCGCTGTTAGAGATACGCGGCCCGCCGGCTACCGCCGTTGCCAGCGGCGTGCGGAAATATTCGGCAATCTGGATCAGTTCTTTTGGGCTGGAGATGGAGATCAGCCACATCACCAGAAAGAACGCCATCATTGCCGTCATAAAGTCGGCGTACGCAATTTTCCACGAGCCGTGTGCGCCATGCCCGCCGCCCTTGTGCTTGCGTTTTTTTACGATGACGATCGGATGGGACTGGTTTTTCATGCGTCCTCAGTTGTCGTCTGTTGGTTTGGGTTTTTCACCGCACGCACGTGTTCTTCAAGCTCGATAAACGACGGACGCTCGCTGGAGTAAAGCGTTTTACGGCCAAACTCAACCGCGATCGGTGGCGCGTAACCGTTGAGGTTAGAGAGCAGCGTAATCTTCACGCACTGCATCATTTTGGTGGTTTCGGCGCTCTTCTGGCGCAGAACGCTTGCCAGCGGAGAGATGAAGCCGTACGCCAGCAAAATACCGAGGAAGGTTCCCACCATCGCGTGGGCAATCAGCGCACCGAGCTCGGCTGCCGGACGGTCTGCCGAGGCCAGGGCGTGAACCACCCCCATCACCGCTGCAACGATACCGAATGCAGGAAGCGAGTCGCCCACCAGCGCCAGGCTATTGGCCGGCACTTCTGATTCGCTTTCGTGGGTTTCGATCTCTTCGTCCATCAGCGCTTCGATTTCGAAGGTATTCATGTTGCCGCTGATGATCAGTCGCAGATAGTCGACGATGAAATCCAGCATCATCGCGTCAGCAAGAATACGGGGATAGCTGGCAAAAATTTCGCTCTCTTTCGGGTTTTCGATATCCCGTTCAAGCGAGAACATGCCCTGCTGACGCGACTTCGCCATCAGGCGATAGAGCAGTGCCAGCAGATCCATATACATGCTTTTCGTGTATTTCGAGCGACGGAACAGCAACGGAATTGCTTTCAGCGTGCCCTTGATCGATTTACCGTTGTTACCAACGATAAAAGCCCCTACCCCTGCGCCGCCGATGATAATAAGTTCAGCCGGTTGATAGAGTGCTCCAAGGTGCCCGCCGGTCATCATGTAACCGCCGAAAACTGTACCGAGAACTACCAGGTAACCTAATAAGATAAGCACGACATCATCCTTCCGCTAGTGACTATGGCAAGGATGTCCAGCTCGCAGCGTTGACCGATTGCGGGGTAAAAAAAAGCAGCGGTAATTGCTTACCGCTGCTGGAATCTTTCCCACACGTTCGGGTTAAACAGCCTGTTCGATCTGTTCATCCAGCAGTTGTGGAATAATATCGGCAGCATCCCGGGAAAGTTTACGTCTTTTTACTGCGCGGGATGGAGGCTGACATAAACTACAGGCGAAGCTGCCTGCAGGTTGATGAGCATGGGTAATAAAATTGCCATCGCAGCAGTTGCAGCGCGACAGCTCAAGCATTCCGCTCTCAACAAAACGCACCAGCGTCCATGCGCGGGTCAGCGCCAGCAGAGGGCCTTCTTCCTGCTGTGGGCATTGTTCAAGGTAAAGTTTGTACGCTTTGATCACGGCGTCAACGCCGCTACACAAACCGGTTTTGAGAAGATACTGCCAGGCATTACAGAACATGGAAGCGTGAATATTCTGCTCCCACGTCATAAACCAGTCGGTAGAAAACGGCAGCATGCCTTTCGGCGGGGGACTACCACGTAACTCTTTGTACAGTTTGATGAGACGACCACGGCTCAGCTGAGTCTCGCTTTCCAGCATTTGTAAACGAGCACCCAGTGTAATCAGCTCCATGGCCAACTGTATGTCACGCGCTTCCTGAACAATGCTTTTCTCGCTCATTGCTAGGCCCTTTTCTTACGGGCTACGTCATCAGGCTGGCTGATTTCGTTAAGCAAGCGAGTGGAGAGAAGAATACCGGTATGGATCTGTTGAAGATCGTCCACACGGGACTCCTGCGTCAGACGCGTTATTGTCTGTGAATCATCGAAACGGAACTGGCAAACCAGTTGATTCGTTTCAGCCAGTTTAACCATCTGCGGGAGGGTTAAGCCGCCCAGCATGGTTGCCATTTCTTCGTTAATACCCAGACGAAACATCGCGGACGCCTTGTCCTGACTAATCAAACGCTGCGCGAGCAGTAAATACGACAAATTGATGTCATAGATATGTTTTAGCAACTCGGATGTATGCATTGTTCCCATCCCGAATAACCAACTATTATTTTTATGCGGAAAGACCGCACCCCGTGATGTCGCCGGGAAATCACCCGGTATAAAAAAGAAAAGGCTAAATGCATAGTTGAATTTAGGTTTGTATTCACTGAAACCGTAAGAGAGAAACCGCGAATGCGTCTCTTACATGATTTATCATTTCTTACAAATAACTAAGATTTTTCCTAATTCGACGCAAACTCTACTCGTCAGTTTTGCCACATACAATCCAGCTACCCTCAAATTTAAAAAAATGTGATCTGCGTCACACAATTTAAGTGAATATTACCCATAAATCCATCAGTATGACTTGTAATTTGTTCAATATTTCGCCAATCAGTACTGTTTTGTATTCTTAATTGACGAATACTCATGCAGACGGGTGATCCAAACTGGCATACAGCGTGCTTTTCCTGCCTTAAGCGACACGCTGAAACATTTACAACAACCCCCTCTTCGGTAAACATTTTTCTTACCGTGAAAAAACATATAGTTATGCAGGAAGTACAAAAAAGATGTTTCAGGACGTGATCATTCGAAATGAGTTTGTAACGCATCAAAACGATTTAACAGTGAAAGCGCGAATTTGTGTGATTTACGTTAAGTTGTTAATTTTTTTTCATTTAGACACATTTTTCAGTTATTCTTCTTATAAGAATAATTAATGAATAATTATGATAAGCTTCACACTAATGTCGTATTCAGCTCTTGCAGAAGTGGAGATTTCGCGGTAAAGGTGGTTAAACGCTGTCTTTCAGACATCTAAGGAGTGCGCCATGAGTTACTCCCATCTTCTTGTTTCCGTAGCAGTTTCCCCCGAAAGTCATCAACTCGTCGCCAGAGCCGTTTCCATTGCCAGGCCCCACAATGCCCGCATCAGCCTTGTTACACTGGCCGCAGAGCCTGAGATGTATAATCAGCTGGCCGCCCCCATGCTGGAGGATATTCGTGAGGTTCTTCAGGAAGAAACGCAGCAATTTATGCGTGAATTAGTGGAAAAAGCACAATATCCGATTTATGAGACAATTATTGCGACCGGGGAGCTTAACGCCCATATTCTCGACATGTGTCGCAAACAAAATATTGATTTAGTGATTTGCGGGAATCATAACCACAGCTTTTTTTCGCGCGCAGCCTGCGCGGCGAAATCTATTGTCGCATCAAGCCAGGTCGATGTGCTGTTAGTGCCGCTTGGGGGGGTAATTAACCCCCCAGCGGAAAATCAGGCAAGTTTAGGGAAGGTCGCGATCTTTTTTTGCAGATCGCCTTCATGGCTTTGCGGGGCGATATCCCGGAGATCCTGAATAAAACGCGCCTGCCAGTGGTTAATGTCGTTCTTCCGGATCGTCTCCATCATGTCGGCATGGCGGGAAATACGTTCCGTGAGCGGCATTGTCAGGGCACGATTCAGCGCGTTAGCCACGTCATCCCTGTCGTAAGGATTAACAATAAGCGCAGACGTGAGCTCATTTGCAGCCCCGGCAAACTGGGAAAGCACCAGAACACCCGGGTCGGCAGGATCCTGGGCCGCCACATACTCTTTCGCCACCAGGTTCATCCCGTCGCGCAGCGGCGTGACCAGCCCAACGTCCGCATAGCGGAAAACCTTCATCAGGATCTTACGATCAAAATGCTGATTCAGGTAAAAGAGCGGCGTCCAGCCCAGCTGCCCGTAGCGGCCATTAATGCGCCCTGCCTCTGTTTCCAGCTGGTGGCGAATATCCTGATAGGCCTGAACCTCACCGCGCGACGTCGGCGCGATCTGGGTATAGCGGATTTTACCGTGATGCTGCGGATATTTATCCAGCAGCGTTTCATACGCCAGGAAGCGTTCCGGCAGCCCTTTGGAATAATCAAGGCGCTCAACCGAGAAGATATTTTTCACGTGCTTAAGTTCATTCTTAAGCTGCGCAAGCTTCGGCGGCAGCGGACCGGAGGCCTGCTCCGCGATCTCGTCTGGTTCAATTCCTATTGGATACACCTCGGTGTGGAAGGTTTTCCCCCAGGCCGTGTGAGTTTTCCCGCCTTTTGTCACCAGACGGGCTTTCCCTGACACGGAGTCAAGGAATGCCAGGCGGTCATTTTCGGTCTGAAAGCCCAGCAAATCGTAATCACACAGCGCCTCCAGCAGCTCTTCATGCGGCGGCAGCGCGGTAAAAATTTCCGGCGTCGGAAAAGGAATGTGCAGGAAGAAGCCAATCCGGTTATTCACCCCCCTCTTTCGCAGCTCTCTCGCGAAGGGCAGCAGGTGATAATCGTGGATCCATAAAATATCGTCTTCTTCTATTAAAGGCAGCAGTTTATCCGCCAGCAGCGCATTCACGCGCGCGTAGCCTTCGAAGGATTCACGCTGGAATTTGACCAGGTCAAGACGATAGTGAAACGCAGGCCACAGGACGGCATTCGAGAACTGCGAGTAATACTCGTCATAGTCTTTCTCTTTTAATGCAAATGAAGCCCACGTAATGTTACCGCGCGTCACCTTTTTAAGCGGCTTCTCTTCTTCACTGATTTCCCCACTCCAGCCAAACCACAGCCCGCCAGCGGCTTTCAAGGCACCTAACACCCCTACCGCCAGGCCACCTGCACTGGCTTTTTTGTCATCAGGCGGTGCGATTCGGTTAGAGACGACGACTAAGCGACCCATAATAGTTTCCCCCTTTGCTTTGCGCTATTTGTTGTTGTTGCTGGTTAGCGATGTCAGATATCCACTGCCAGACGCTGGCGACATCCGCCAGTCGCCATTCGGCAACGGTGTCACCAGGCCCCACCTTGACGGCGATACCTCCGGCCTGATTCACCACGCGAAACCCGGCCTCATCGGTCAGGTCATCCCCTAAGAAAACAGGCGTCCGGCCCTTAAATGGTGCCTCCGCCATAAATGCGGCGATGGCTGCACCTTTATTAATCCCCTTCGGTTTTAACTCGACTACGCATTTGCCCGGCTGCAGCGCCAGCTGTGGATGCGCATCCGCAACCGTATGAGCAAGCGCGAGCACGGCATCTTCGTGCTGCGGCGCCTGACGATAATGCAGGGCAAAGGCCATGCCTTTGGCTTCCAGCTCGGTGCCGGGCAGTACGGCCAGCGCTGCAGAGAGCTGCTTATGCAGCGTTTGCGTGAGTGCGTCGGGGAGTGAAACGATATGCGTGTGATCATGGATGTCGCGGCGCTCCGCTCCGTGTACACCGGCCAGCGGAAAGTGGTAAGGACTGGCGAGCATATCCAGCTCGGCCATTGAGCGCCCTGATATCAATGCCAGTGCTCCCTCGTTCATGAGCGAGAGCTGATGCAAATTCTGTAACACCGCCTCCGGAATAGACACCTGATCGGGGTGCGGTTTTATCCCGGCGAGCGTGCCGTCGAGATCAAAAAAGAAAGCATAATGTCCGGGCAGTACAGGCGGTGCGGTTAACATGTCAGCCACCCTTTTCCTCCTTACGGTTTACGAGAGGTAAACGCCTTTACCTCTTTCATAGCCATGTAAGTATAGACAGTGTGACGTGGCTCGCCATTTGACAACCGCCCCGCCAGTTTTACTGGCGGGGCGGTTCAGGGGTCAACTATGGTTATAAGTTGAGCAATAAAAGACGGGAAAAGGGTTACACGGTACGCTTCGCTTTTTGCTTGTAACGGTCGAAAATCACCGCTGCCAGCAGGATCAGGCCACGTACCACGTACTGAGAGAACGGCGAAATATTCAGCAGGTTCATGGCGTTCTCCACCGTGCCTAAAATCAGGATACCGGCCACAACATATGAGATTTTTCCGATGCCGCCCTTGAGGGAAACGCCCCCTAAAACGCAGGCTGAAATGACGATCAGCTCATAACCGATAGAGGTCATCGGCTGGCCGCTAGTCATACGCGAAGCCAGAATAATCCCCGCGGCGGCAGAAACCAGCCCTGAGAGCACAAAGATAATAATCTTGGTTCGCACCACCGGCACCCCTGCCAGACGAGCGGCCTCTTCGTTACCGCCAATCGCCAGCGTGTTACGGCCAAAGGTGGTCCGGTTAAGCAGGAAGCCGAACAGGATCAGGCAGGCCACGGTCAGCCAGATAGGCGCGGGCAGACCCAGCCAGTTGGCGTAACCCAGGGTAAAGAAGCGCTCGTCTTCAATCCCCACGGCTTTACCGTCGGAGATGATATAGGCCAGCCCGCGGACAATTTGCATTGTCGCAAGCGTGGTTATCAGGGCGTTAATCTTCAGGCGAGCGATAACAAAACCGTTCACCAGACCGCTGATGACGCCGAGCAGCAGTCCGGCCAGGACGCCAATCCACAGGCTCTCCGTCATGTTGATTACCACGGCCGTCGTGACGCCCGCACAGGCAATCACCGACGCCACCGACAGGTCAAAATCGCCGGAGGCCAGACAGAACAGCATACCGCAGGCCACCATCCCGGACATGGAAATAGCCAGCCCCAGCCCCTTCATATTAATGAAGGTGGCAAAATTAGGGACGAAAATAGCACAGGCGAGGAACAGCGCGGCAAAGACGACCAGCATGCCGTACTGATCCCAGATACGCCCAAAACTCAGCGCCGATTTCGATTTCGGCGCCCCGGATGTAGTAACAGAGGACATCATTAACTCCTTACTCAGGCGACAGCCTGGCTGACTTTAGGCATGGCGAGATTCAACGCCTGTTGTTCATTCGCCTGTTCATGAAGTAATTCACCGGCAATTTCGCCTTCACGCATCACCACAATGCGGTCGGCCACGCCAAGCACCTCCGGCAGATCGCTGGAGGCGAAGAGCACCGCCACGCCGCGTTTTGCCAGTTCATAGATCACGTTATAGATCTCGTGTTTTGCCCCCACATCGATACCGCGCGTCGGCTCGTCCAGCAAAATCACCTTCATATCCTCTGACAGCCAGCGGCCTAAAATGGCTTTCTGCTGATTTCCGCCGGAAAGATTCATGATCAGCTGTTCCGGACCCGGCGTTTTGATATTCAGCGAGCGAATATGGTGGTCGGCGTTGCTCGACTCCCAGCTTTCGTTTATCAGGCAGCCTGCGCGAATAAACTTGCGGCGAGCGGAAATATTGATGTTGTCGCGTACCGAATGCACCGGAATGATCCCCTCTGCTTTACGGTCCTCCGGGCAGAGCATCATGCCCGCCCTGATCGCGTGGGCCGGTTTCTGAATATCTATCCGCTCGCCGTCAATGGAGACCTGCCCATCGGTAATACGAGTGCCGCCGAACAAGCCTTTCATTAATTCACTACGCCCCGCGCCCACCAGACCAAACAGGCCGACGATTTCGCCGCTACGAACCGATAACGAAATCGGCGTTCTGACGCCCGGTGCTTTTACGCTATCCAGGCGCAGGCGTTCCGGACCGTACTGGCGCGGCTGCCAGTGATAGATGTCACCCAGCTCGCGTCCGACCATTGCCTGAACCAGCTGGTCATGGTTCACCTGCGCCATGTCGGTAAAGGTGCGCACATAGCGTCCATCTTTAAACACGGTGATGGCATCGCTCAGGGCAAAAATCTCTTCCATTCGGTGCGAAACGTACAGGATCGTACGGCCTTCCTGACGCAATTCGCGGATCACGCGGAACAGATTTTCGATTTCACGCTTAGAGAGCGAACTGGTGGGTTCATCAAAGGCAATAATTCTGGCGTTACGCGCCAGCGCCTTGGCAATTTCAACCATCTGCCACTGGCCGATGGAGAGATATTTCAGCGGCGTCTGGGGATCGACGTCCAGACCCAGGTGTTTAAGCTGCAGCCCCGCCTCATAATTAAGTAGCGAACGATTCACCACGCCGCCTTTATGCGGGAGCTGTCCTAGATAGATATTTTCCGCCACGGTCATCTCAGGGATGAGGTGCAGCTCCTGATAGATAATGGCAACCCCTGCATTGAGCGCCGCCGTGGTATCGGCAAACGCCACCTCTTCGCCGCGAATGGCCAGCGTGCCGGTCGTGGGCGCGTAGTTGCCGCTGAGGATCTTCAACAGCGTGGATTTACCCGCGCCGTTTTCCCCCATCAGGGCGTGAACCTGGCCGGCATAGCAGTCGAAGCTGATATCGGTCAGCGCGTTAACACCGGGGAAGGTTTTCCCGATGCCGCGAAAAGAGAGATACGGATCAGACTGTCGCATAACGTCTCCGTGATTCCTGTAGTGTGCACGTCTGGCCCCTCACGATGTATGAGGGGCGCAATCACAGCGTATTACTTACCGCCCAGTCCTTTTTTCGCCAGCTCCTCTTTGAAGTTGTCGCGGGTGATCAGCACCACGTCGGTCACTTCGGTAAATTTCGGCGGTTCGGCCCCTTTGGTGACCCAGTTGTAGAGCATCTCACTGGATTTGTAGCCGTGAACGTCCGGGCTTGGCAGCAGAGAACCGTAGAAACCGGTAGCCTGCGCTTTGGACAGCTCGCTGACGGCGTCAACGCCGTTGATGCCAATCCCGATCACGTCAGGCGCTTTGAAGCCCTGGCCTTCCGTCGCGCGTACCCCGCCCAGCACGGTGTTGTCGTTCATGCCGACCACCAGCCAGTGTTTGACCTCCGGATGCTGGACGAGCATAGAGTTCGCGGCGTCGAAAGCGCCTGGGATATCGTTGGATTTGGTTGGGACCTTATAGATCTGTTTTTCCGGGAAGCCGGCTGCTTTTAGCGCATCCATTGAACCGGTAGTACGACGACGTGCGGTGTCCAGCTCGTCAGCCGTGATAGCCATCACCGCGGTCTCTTTGACATCCCAGCCGCGCTTTTGCATCTCTTTATAGAGCTCCTGGCCCTGGCGTTCGCCAATTTTTGTCGCCGCCATCATGACCAGCGGGACGGTATCCATCGGCTTGCCTTTAGCGTTGACGAACTGATCGTCAACCGCGATGACCTTCATGTCGTAACCGCGCGCCTTCGCCGCAATCGCCGATCCCAGCTTTGGATCAGGGGTACAGATAACGAAACCTTTTGCACCGCTGGCCGCAAGGCTGTCGATGGCGTTCAGGGTTTTTTCGCCGTCAGGCACGGCGATTTTAATGACTTCAAAACCTAAATCTTTCCCGGCTTTATCTGCGAATTTCCACTCAGTCTGGAACCAGGGCTCTTCGGGCTGTTTTACCAAAAAACCGAGTTTTAAATTCTCAGCGATAGCGGATTGTGACATAACGGCAGCCAGACCGATGGCCGCCAGCGCTTTAGTAAATTTGTGCATGGTAAACTCCAGCTTTAGCATTCTTTTCTGTAGGGAATATGTGCGTGCTTCTAATTTAATCGGACTTAAAACAAGGCATTAGCGCTTACCTCGTCATAAGCGTTATTGCTGGTGATAGTTTTAGCGGGAAATTAATCATCCATAAGAGAGCCCCATCACACCGCAGAATTACAGTAATTGCGTACATAAATTCAGCGAAAAATGACATAAAAAAGGCAGGATTTGTCAGACAAATGGAAGGGGGTTAAGCAGAATTATCCATAAGATTAGCTAAGATATCCCTGATGCTCCTCAGCGGGCAAAACGGCGCCTGGCATTAAACGGGTTCACATGCTGTTTTATCAAGAATGTATAACGCACCAGGGAAAACGTTATTCCGCAGAATTTGATTTAGCGCAATTTTATTGGCACATCATATATTCGAAACGATTAAGCCGTATTTCTCTTTTTCACGGAGCATTATTCCAACTTAATATTTTCGAAAGAGTAACAGTGTGTCACCTCAGTAAAAAACCTTAATATTTAGACACTTAAAAAGCACTCACTTCATGTCGAGCTAATTGCTTTTCTGTACTATATTAAGCTTTGTAATGTATGGTAAACACAGCCTAATTAAGAGTTTTCTTAGACCACAGACAAGGGTATGCTTATTTATATCGAACACAGGAAGTGTATTTCGGTCGACTTCGGTCACGGCAGAATGTGTATTTCTGCTCTTTTCTTCATATTTGCCTGGCGCTCAGGTTAAGCAACGGACATCACGTCCCACAGTCAATAAGGATATGAGTATGGCTACCCAAACGATGATGCAAAAACTTAACGCGCAGATGAACCTTGAGTTCTACGCCTCGAATCTGCACCTTCACTTAAGTGCATGGTGTGCCGAGAATAGCCTCACGGGATCTGCCACATTCTTTCGCTCTCAGGCGCAAAGTAACGTCACTCATATGATGCGTGTCTTTAACTTCCTGAAAGCCGCAGGGGCAAATCCTGTCGTTAAAGCTCTTGATGGGATCAACGAGAACTACTCTTGCCTGGAAGAACTGTTTCAGAAAACGCTTGAAGAGTATGAACAACGCTGCAGCACCCTCAGCAAACTGGCCGATGAAGCCAAAGCGCAGCAGGACATTACGACGCTCAGATTCTTACGCGATATGGATAAAGAGCAGCAGCAGGATGGCCTTCTGCTGAAGACGCTGGCGGATGAGATCCATAATGCGCAGCAGGCGGGTTTATGTCCTGAGCAAACCGACCGTCATCTGCTCGACATCGTGGCGGTGCAGCACCACTGAGTTTTTTGGCCTGCTCCCATCCGGAGGAGCAGGCTCCCTTCCCCTCTCCAACCTTCTGCTTTTGCTGAAATTTAACAAATCAGATCTGGCTCCCAATGATTAACCACACAACGTGTGATGATTTATTTAGTTACATAATCATTGACGAGGGAGCATCATGATCACCATTGAGTTTGTTGTCATTCTCCTCTGCCTGCTGACGGGTACGCGTTTCGGCGGAATGGGGCTTGGGTTAATCAGCGGTATTGGTCTTTTTATTTTATGTTTTGTCTTTGGTCTGCAGCCGGGTAAACCGCCGGTTGACGTTATGCTGACCATCCTTGCGGTGATTGGCTGTGCCGCTACCCTGCAAACGGCGGGTGGTCTCAACGTCATGATGCAGTTTGCTGAACGTCTTCTGCGCAAACACCCGCAGCACATCACCCTGCTCGCCCCTTTCACCACCTGGATGCTGACCTTTCTGTGCGGCACCGGGCATGTGGTCTACACGATGTTCCCCATCATTGCGGATATCGCCCTGAAGAAAGGGATCCGCCCGGAGCGTCCTATGGCCGTGGCATCGGTCGCGTCGCAGATGGCGATCACGGCTTCCCCCGTTTCCGTGGCCGTTGTGTCGCTGGTGTCCATCCTCGCAGCCCAGCATGGGATCGGCCACGCGTGGGGGATCCTGGAAATACTCGCCGTCTCGGTTCCCGCTTCACTTTTTGGCGTGGCCATTGCGGCCCTGTGGAGCTTACGCCGTGGGAAAGATTTGGCAGACGACATGGAGTTTCAGGAAAAGCTGAAAGATCCTAAGCAGCGCGAATTTATCTACGGCGGAACGGAGACGTTAATGAATCAACGTTTTCCTAAACAGGCCTACTGGTCCACGTGGATTTTCTTTGCCGGTATTGCCGTGGTCGTTCTGTTGGGTGCATTCCCTGAACTACGCCCCGCCTTTGAAGTGAAAGGCAAAATGACGGCGCTGTCGATGAACCTTGTCATTCAGATGATGATGTTAATTGCGGGCGCGGTGATGCTGATGGCCTGCAAGGTTAATGCGTCGGCCATTTCCAACGGCGCGGTATTCAAAGCCGGTATGGTCGCGATCTTCTCTGTGTTCGGCGTGGCGTGGATGAGCGATACCTATTTTCAGGCACATCTCGAGGAGTTAAAGCTGGCGCTGGAAGGCGTGGTGAAAAGCCACCCGTGGACGTATGCCATTGTACTGTTTCTGGTGTCGAAACTGGTGAACAGCCAGGCGGCGGCGCTGACGGCCGTTGCGCCTATGGGCCTCATGCTGGGCATCGACCCGAAAATGCTGATCGCCTTTTTCCCGGCATCATACGGCTATTTTGTGCTGCCAACCTATCCAAGTGATTTGGCCTGCATCGGTTTTGACCGGTCAGGCACGACCCGCATCGGGAAATTTATCATCAACCACAGCTTCATTTTGCCAGGGCTGATTGGCGTGAGCTGCGCGTGCGCGGCGAGCTACCTGCTGGTCCAGACGTTCTTCTGACAGCATCAAAGGGCGACACGTACCGTCGCCCATTTCCCTGCTTTAGTGGGATTCACCCTGCGGCGTGAATCGCAGTTCGATCAGCGCGATGGCTTTCTGGATCGCACGAAGCGTTACCGGATCTGCGGCAGCAGGATGGCTGGCGAAATCGATGTTTTTGAGCTGGGTAGACATCTTCTCGCGCACTTCGACCGGCGCAATCACGTCCAGAACATCAAGGATTTGTTTGATAACCAGCTGACAGGCGACAACGTCAGAGACAAGTTCCTGATCGGCGCTCAGGTTTTGTGACATGGGGGCTTTCTCCTTATTTAAAGGCCGCCATAGTACCAAAACACGCCCCCTGACATCTTCCCTTCAACGCCTGCAGGTATAAAAAAACCTGCCGAAGCAGGTTTTTTTATCAGAACATGGCGCCCGGCGGCACGTCTTTGAACGTGCGGCAGTAATTGGCCCACATGCTTTTCAGGATTTTGCGCAGTTTCACGATGAGGCTCCATTAACTTGTTATACAACTTTATTGTCAATGCGCCTATAATATGACCATTGTCTCAAAAATCAATATTTTTGTGATTCACATCACAATTTTCTTAGCGTGTGGCCTGACAGCGTTCATCCCGGACCCGTTGCAAAGAGTGAGGGCAGATTGTCCGGCTATTCCAGGCATTGCAGCGGACATCTGCGGGTACGATAACGTATTTCCATCCACTCAGAGCGAACCATGAAAAGAGTCATTGTAGCCGGCACACTCCTGCTGCTCGCGGGGTGCAGTATTAACCGCCAGGCTGAAGTCAGCAGCCTCGACGCGCCGAACGGCATCGTCCGCCTCGACTACGGCCAGGCAGCGCTGCAAAATGCGTATTCCGATGAGTATGTGAATAACGGCACGGCGGCAAAAGCGTGTCAGAGCATGGGGTATGCCACCGCCTCAGCCTATGGTCAGCCCATTAAAACCTGTACCCTGACAAGCGGTTCTCTGTGCCTGAACGAGAGCGTGACTATCCAGTACAAATGTATGGGTTACGCCGTTAATCCTAAGTCAAATAATCCGTGGTATTAATCGAAGCTGCCAGCGTGTGCTGGCAGTTTATTTCATTATGAACAAAAATAATTCTCATTAATACATTATAAAAATCGCCAATGCGTTTTATTCCCATTCGTATTTTGAATAAATAAAATAATAATTTTACGTTTTGCAAATAATTAAATAACAAATTATAGTGTCGCTCATTGTGGACCAGAAATAATAATCCGGAGCGTCAACATGCTGAAAACTGAAATGATCGACAAGCTCAACGCACAAATGAATCTTGAGCTTTTTTCATCCCTGCTCTACCAGCAGATGAGCGCCTGGTGCAGCTACCACAGCTTCGAAGGTGCGGCCGCGTTTCTGCGTCGTCACGCTCAGGAAGAGATGACCCACATGCAGCGTCTGTTTGATTATCTGACAGATACGGGCAGCCTGCCGCGCATTGACACCGTGGCCTCACCGTTTGCTGAGTATAATTCTCTCGATGAACTGTTCCGCGCCACCTACGAGCACGAGCAGCTGATCACCCAGAAAATTAACGAACTGGTTCATGCTGCGATGACCAGCCAGGATTATCCAACCTTTAATTTCCTGCAGTGGTACGTCGCTGAACAACACGAAGAAGAGAAGCTGTTTAAATCCGTGCTGGATAAATTATCTCTGGTGGGGAAATCTGGCGAAGGTCTTTACTTTATTGATAAAGAACTTTCCACGCTTGATACGCAGAATTAATATCAGCGCGGTGTCGGTTTCCGGCACCGCGTTAATTTACATACACCCCGCACAGCTGGTGCAGCGCCAGTCGTGGGGATTCACGGCCTGGTAAAAATAGCGGTAGCTGGCCGTCTCGAGCGGAATACCCACCTCGAAGAACATATCCGTTAACCAGTCGACATTCTCGATTATCCACTCATCTTCCTGTAAGCCTTGCGCAAAGGTTTCATCTTCAGGATCGATAACCGAATAGATCCCCCAGGTGCCCATATCCTTTTCGCAACGGGACTCGGGAAGATTCAGGGGCTGGTTCTGCCAGCTGATTATCCAGTGGCCATGGCACAACAGGTTACCTCCCCGACTCCACGCCGCGGTAAAAGGATTCTCACCTGCCATAAAACCCTCACTTAATTTGATAATTTATACTTATTGTTTACGTTACGCCGGAACGTCGCGCAGCAACATTGCCCTTATGAAGTAGGCAGAGGCCTATAAAGGATCAGAGGGTCATCATTTCGTAAACCATTCATTACACTAGTTGTAACGGTGATTTGACGAACTACGGCTTTTCCCTTACTCTGCGCCGCAGATTTTGTCGCGGTTAAGCATCGTTGTAGAGGAAAGCGTGAAAAACAGAACCCTGGGAAGTATTTTTATCGTCGCCGGAACGACGATTGGCGCAGGAATGCTGGCAATGCCACTGGCGGCCGCGGGCGTGGGATTTGGCATGACCCTGCTGCTGCTGGGAACGCTCTGGGCGCTGATGTGTTACACCGCCCTGCTGCTGCTTGAGGTTTACCAGCACGTGCCCGCTGACACCGGTCTGGGTTCGCTTGCGGCGCGCTATCTGGGACGCTACGGCCAGTGGATAACCGGCTTTAGCATGATGTTCCTGATGTACGCCCTGACCGCCGCTTACATTAGCGGCGCTGGGGAATTGATTGCCTCCAGCGTCAACGACTGGTTTGGCTCTGACATTACCCCTGCAACGGGCGCCATCTTCTTTGCACTCATCGGCGGCGGCGTGGTCTGCGTGGGAACGTCGCTGGTCGATCTGTTTAACCGCTTTCTGTTCAGCGCCAAAATTCTCTTCCTCATTATCATGCTGGTGCTGCTGGCCCCGCACGTGCACAAGGTCAACCTGCTTACGCTGCCGCTGGAAAAAGGTCTGGCGCTCTCCGCTATCCCGGTCATTTTCACCTCGTTTGGCTTCCACGGCAGCGTGCCGAGCATCGTCAGCTATATGAACGGCGATATCCGCAAGCTGCGCCGCGTTTTTGTTATCGGCAGCGCGATCCCGCTGATCGCCTATATTTTCTGGCAGTTGGTAACGCTGGGCAGCATTGACTCTTCAACCTTTATTGGGCTCATGGCGCAACACGCTGGCCTGAACGGTTTTCTGCTCGCCCTGCGCGAGGTCGTCACCTCCCCGCACGTTGAGCTGGCGGTACACCTGTTTGCCGACCTGGCGCTGGCAACCTCGTTCCTGGGCGTGGCGCTCGGCCTGTTTGATTACCTGGCCGACCTGTTCCAGCGTCGTAATACCGCCGCGGGACGGTTACAGACGGGCGCAATCACCTTCCTGCCGCCGCTGGCGTTCGCGCTGTTTTACCCACGCGGGTTTGTGATGGCGCTGGGGTACGCAGGGGTAGCGCTCTCGATCCTTGCCCTCCTCCTCCCCTCCCTGCTGGCATGGAAAAGCCGTCAGCAGCACTCTCAGCAGGGGTACCGCGTGGCGGGGGGAAAACCGCTGCTGTGCGTTGTGTTTGGCTGCGGGGTGGTGATTATTCTGGTGCAGGTGTTGATTGCAGCAGGGATGCTGCCGGAAGTGGGTTGAATAAAAGGGGCTGTCATCAGCCCCTTTTTTATCAGTGCAAACAGCAGCTCTTAAACTTCTTCCCGCTGCCGCAAGGACACGGATCGTTACGCCCGACTTTCGTGCCGTTCACAATCGGCTTCTTCGCTTCCGGCTGCTGCGGGTTGTTTACCCAGTAATTATACAGGCGCAGTGCCGCAGGCTGGATGCTCTCGATGCTTGCGATATATTCTTCTTCGGACAGTTCATCCAGCTTTTCGCTGTTCTCTTCCGTCCCGTGCAGCGCAATCACATCAAGATCGGCCTTCAGGGCTTCCGGCAAGGCAGACCAGTCCGTCAGCGCCACGCCGCGCATGTAGCCATAGCACCACTCTTCCACCACGGTATAGCTCTCGCCGTCCACGTCGTTATAGCCAAACATCGGTTCGAACTGATCCGGGTATTCGCTCAGACGCTCGGCAATATCGTTCATGTGCTTAAAGCAGAGATCGATAAAACGGTTCATCTCACGATCGTTTTTCCAGCGCGGAATGTACTTCTCGCCCCCCCACACCGCCACCAGCCAGGCATCTGGCTCAACGACAACAGGACCGGAAAGCACTGCGGTAAGCATGCCGTCCAGTTCGGACACGTCAATCACGGACGCGTCATCATGACCGTAAGACATTAACGTCTCTTCAAGCCACGCCATTTCGCTTTCATTCAATGGGCCTTCAGTCATCGCTGATACTCCTGCAAAAAAGGAAACGATCCTAACACATATCTCACCCCTCTCCGGGGTGAAGTTTAGGTCTTTATTGCTGCAAAAACGTGCAAACCGTGACCTTTGCACAACTTATGGGCTTTATTGTTAACGATATGTGATCTCCGCTGTAATTTCTTCTCCTCCCCTAAGGCGGCATAACGCGGCGCTCTATACTCAAACATGTCACATGCCCGTCAATGGGTTAGCCATTCTGGCAACGTTTTTGCTTAACGTTCTTCGCGCGTCTCTGCGCAGGGAAATCTCGCCGTAATATGCAGGATGCCGTCTGTATCTTGTTCGTTTAGTGCATTTTGTTCTTGCTCGTGTTTCGGATTGGCTGCGCCGTCGGGCGTTCGGGTTTACACCGTGGTGCAAAAACCTCTTTGCTAAGGAACATTATAATG
Source organism: Enterobacter sp. (assembly GCF_977039595.1). NCBI lineage: Bacteria > Pseudomonadati > Pseudomonadota > Gammaproteobacteria > Enterobacterales > Enterobacteriaceae > Enterobacter > Enterobacter sp. The sequence goes on along the minus strand of NZ_CDRQYH010000032.1, from coordinate 6,072 downwards.
TCGCTGAAATTTATCAGAACTCCTCTTTCTCTTGTGTTGGCCGGTTGCCTGGTGACGGCGTTTTCCGCCCGGGCAGATATTGTGATTGGCGTGGCCGGGCCGTTCACGGGTCCGAATGCCACCTATGGCGATCAGTACTGGCACGGCGCAACGCAGGCCGCTGAAGACATTAATGCCGCAGGCGGCATTAACGGCGAGAAGATCAAACTGGTTCAGGGGGATGATGCCTGCGAGCCCAAGCAGGCCGTGGCCGTCGCTAACCGTTTAGTTGACCAGGATAAAGTCAACGCCGTGGTCGGCCATTTCTGCTCCTCTTCCACCATGCCCGCCTCCGAGGTGTATAGCGACGCGGGCATTATTGCGATTACCCCCGGCTCCACTAACCCGCTGATTACCGAACGCGGTATGAGCGACATGTTCCGCATGTGCGGCCGCGACGACCAGCAGGGCCAGGTTGCCAGCGACTTCATCATCGACAAGCTGAAAGCCAAGCGCGTGGTGATTATTCACGACAAAGACACCTATGGTCAGGGTCTGGCTGACGCCACCAAAGCGGCGCTGGCGAAACGCGGGGTTCAGGATGTGATGTACGAAGGGTTATCCCGCGGTGAAAAAGACTTTAACGCGCTGGTCACCAAGATCGGCGCGCAAAAACCGGACGTCGTGTTCTTCGGGGGCTGTCATCCGGAAGCCGGCCCGCTGGTTCGCCAGATGCGTGAGCAGGGCGTGCAGGCGAAATTCTTCTCCGGGGACTGTATCGTCAACGAAGAGATGGTGACCGCGGCGGGCGGCCCGCAATATACCAATGGCATTTACATGACCTTCGGTAAAGATCCGCGCCTGATCCCGGACGGCAAAGCGGTAATCGAGAAATTCCGCGCCGGTAAATTCGAGCCGGAAGGTTACACCCTGTACTCCTACGCCTCGGTACAGGCGATTGCCGCGGCCTTCAAGGCCACCGGCGGCAAGGACTCTGCCAAAGCCAGCGAGTGGCTGAAGGCCAATTCCGTTGACACGGTGATGGGCAAAAAAGCCTGGGACAGCAAAGGCGATCTGAAAGTCTCTGACTACGTGGTTTACCAGTGGGACGACAAAGGAAAATATAAGGAAGTGGAGTAACGGGACGGAGTCACGCTCAACGTCGATGGGCTCGCCCGTCGGCGCGTAATAAACATCAGGCTGCGCGGCTCGCGCAGCCTATAAAACGAGCGCGCTAAGATGAGTACATTCTTCCTGCAACAGTTAATCAATGGCTTAACGCTGGGTTCCGTCTACGGCCTGATCGCCATCGGCTACACCATGGTGTACGGCATTATCGGCATGATTAATTTCGCCCACGGCGAAGTGTATATGATTTCCGCCTATCTCTGCGCCATTGGCCTGGCGCTGCTCTCATTCTTCGGCCTGCAGTCCTTCCCGCTGCTGATCCTCGGCACGCTGGTGTTCACCATTGTGGTCACCGGGGTGTACGGCTGGACCATCGAGCGTATCGCCTATAAGCCGCTGCGCAACTCCACGCGCCTGGCACCGCTGATCTCCGCCATCGGGATATCGCTTATCCTGCAAAACTACGCGCAGCTGAGCCAGGGCCCGCGCCAGCAAGGGGTGCCGACCATGCTGGACGGCGTGATTCGCCTGCATCTGGGCGACGGGTTCGTGCAGATAACCTACACCAAAGTGTTTATTCTGGTGGCCTCGTTTGCCGGCATGCTGGTGCTCACCTGGATAATCAATCGTACCCGGCTGGGGCGAATGTGCCGCGCGGTCCAGCAGGATCGTAAGATGGCCTCCATTCTGGGGATTAACACCGACCGGATTATTTCGCTTGTCTTTGTTATCGGCGCAGCGATGGCGGGCCTGGCGGGGGTGCTGATCACCATGAACTACGGCACCTTTGATTTCTACGTCGGGTTCGTGATCGGTATAAAAGCCTTTACGGCGGCGGTACTCGGCGGCATCGGCTCCCTCCCTGGCGCCATGCTCGGTGGCCTTATCCTGGGCGTGGCGGAAGCCCAGTTTTCGGGCATGGTGAACTCGGACTATAAAGACGTCTTCTCGTTCGGCCTGCTGGTCATGATCCTTATTTTCCGTCCCCAGGGACTGCTCGGGCGCCCGGTTGTGGCCAAGGTGTGAAGGAGAGAATGATGACATCACACGGCTTTTCACTTAAACGCTGCATGTTGGACGCGATCTTTTCCGGGCTGGTTGCGCTGATTATCTTCGGCCCCATTGCGGGCGTGGTGCTGGACGGGTACAGCTTTACCTTCGCCGGGCAGCGCCTGGCCTGGATGGTGGGCACCGTAATGCTCGGACGTTTTCTGTTGAGCGCCTTTTTAGGTACCGCCGCGGGCGCCCGTTTCCAGGCACGCTTCGAAGCCGATAGCGCAGGCGTATATGTCCGGCCACCGGAATACAAAAGCCGCATGCGCTGGATTATTCCTCTGGTGATTGCTCTTGCGATTTGCTTTCCGTTTGTTGCCACTAAATATGTGCTGACCGTCGCCATTCTCGGGCTGATCTACGTGCTTCTCGGTCTGGGGCTGAACATCGTCGTGGGTCTGGCCGGTCTGCTGGATCTGGGATATGTCGCGTTCTACGCGATTGGGGCGTACGGTCTGGCGCTGGGGTACCAGTATCTCGGCTTAGGCTTCTGGAGCATGCTGCCGCTGGCGGCGATCATGGCCGCCGCCGCAGGCGCCCTGCTCGGTTTCCCGGTACTGCGCATGCACGGTGACTATCTGGCCATCGTCACCCTCGGGTTCGGGGAGATTATTCGCCTGATACTGAACAACTGGCTGACCTTCACCGGCGGCCCAAACGGCGTGTCGGCCCCTCCCCCCACTTTTTTCGGCCTGGAATTTGGACGACGCGCGAAAGAAGGCGGCGTGCCCTTCCACGAATTTTTCCACCTGACCTACAACCCGAACATGAAGTTTATTTTTATCTACGCGGTGCTGTTCCTGGTGGTGATGCTGGTGCTCTACATTAAGCACCGCCTGACGCGAATGCCGATTGGTCGGGCGTGGGAAGCGCTGCGTGAAGACGAAATTGCCTGCCGCTCAATGGGGCTGAATCATGTTCTGGTTAAGCTTTCCGCCTTTACGCTGGGCGCGTCGACCGCGGGCATTGCCGGGGTGTTCTTCGCCACCTATCAGGGGTTCGTGAATCCTACCTCGTTTACCTTCTTTGAATCGGCACTGATCCTCGCCATTGTGGTGCTGGGCGGTATGGGCTCTACGCTTGGCGTGGTGCTGGCCGCCTTTGTGCTCACGGTAACGCCGGAACTGCTGCGCAGTTTTGCCGAGTACCGCGTCCTGCTGTTTGGCATGCTGATGGTGGTGATGATGATCTGGCGTCCACGCGGTTTGATCCGCATCAACCGCAACGGGTTTGCCGTGCGTAAGGGCGTCGCACCATGAACGGAACGATACTGCGCGTTGAACATCTGATGATGCACTTCGGCGGGATTAAAGCGCTAAACGACGTCAACCTGGACGTGAAGCGTGGCTCCATTACCGCCCTGATTGGGCCAAACGGAGCGGGAAAAACAACTGTGTTTAACTGCCTGACGGGCTTCTACAGAGCCTCCGGCGGCAACATTTTATTTAATACCCGCCATAAAACGACCAACGTCATTCAGGTCCTCGGACAAAAATTCCAGCCCGGCGACTGGATTAACCCCGCGCAGTTCGGGCAGCGTCTGTTCTACAAAATGTTCGGCGGCACGCATCTGGTTAACCGAGCCGGGCTGGCACGCACGTTTCAAAATATCCGTCTTTTTCGTGAGATGTCGGTCGTTGAAAACCTGCTGGTCGCGCAGCATATGCGCGTTAACCGCAATCTGCTTGCCGGGATCCTGAATACGCCGTCCTACCGGCGGGCAGAAAGCGACGCCCTGGATAGAGCCTTTTACTGGCTGGAAGTGGTGGATCTGGTGGAGTGCGCCAATCGCCTGGCGGGAGAGATGTCCTACGGCCAGCAGCGGCGACTGGAAATCGCGCGGGCAATGTGTACCGGGCCGGAAATGTTCTGTCTGGATGAACCCGCAGCCGGACTGAACCCGGTTGAAACGCATAAGCTAAGCAGCATTATTCGCTTTCTGCGGGATCATCATGACATCACGGTATTGCTGATTGAGCATGATATGGGGATGGTGATGGAAATTTCGGACGACATTATCGTGCTCGACCACGGCGATGTGATTGCCAGGGGGAAACCCGAGCAGATCCAGCATGATGAAAAGGTCATTGCCGCCTACCTGGGCACGGATGAAAGCGAGGTCTCCCTATGAGCGAACCGCTGCTGGCTTTTCGCGAAGTGGATGTGTTTTACGGCGTCATTCAGGCGCTGAAGCAGGTCTCTCTTGAGGTGAATAAGGGGGAAACCGTGGCGCTGATTGGCGCAAACGGCGCGGGTAAATCGACATTGCTGATGTCCATCTTTGGTCAACCCCGTATCCGCAGCGGGCAGATCCTGTTCTGTGGTGAAGACATCAGCCATCAATCCACCCACTACGTCGCGTCCGGCGGCATTGCGCAGGCGCCGGAAGGCAGACGAATTTTTCCGGATATGACCGTTGAAGAGAATCTGCTGATGGGGACCATCCCCATCGGCAGCCAGTTTGCGGCTGAAGATATGCAAACCATGTTTGACCTTTTCCCTCGCCTGAAAGAGCGGCGCAAGCAGCGCGCGATGACCATGTCCGGTGGCGAACAGCAGATGCTGGCGATCGCCCGGGCGCTGATGAGCCGTCCGAAGCTGCTGCTGCTGGATGAACCGAGCCTCGGTCTGGCGCCGATTGTGGTGAAACAGATCTTCCAGACCCTGCGCGAGCTGGCCCGTAACGGCATGACCATTTTTCTGGTGGAGCAAAATGCGCATCACGCTCTGAAGCTCTCTGACCGCGGGTATGTGATGGTAAACGGACAGATCAGGTTGACCGGCAGCGGTGAAGAGCTGCTGGGGAATCAGGAGGTGAGGAAGGCGTATTTGGGCGGGGTGTGATTTGATACCTGCCTAATGCGCTTATACAGTGATGGACCATTTCGGCACATACGGAATAGAAGAATTAGAGGATATCTTAGTCGATATCGCCTCTTTATTTAGATTGCTTCCGGCAATTCTTACAGGTTTGCTAGTAAGGAAAGTAGTAAAACGAATCTAATTTATGAGCCTTCAGGGGTAGCGTCGAAGGATTCTTTTGACCCGGAAACGCAAAACCCCTAATCGTTGGATGTCCAACTTTCGGGGTTCACTTCATTTCGGTGGTCACACGATAACGTCGTTAAATAAAACTGTCGTCGTCATTGCTGTAGTCGTCATCTACATCGTCGTTCAGCCAGGCGTCGTTATTATTGCCGAGCGGATCGTTCTGGTTGAGGAAACGGGTGTCAGAGACGTTATTGAAGTCGCCGTATTGATTACCGACAAACGGTTCACCACCGACGGGTATTGTCGGTTCTTCGATGATGTTCACTATCTCTTCCGGCCGCGACTGATGGAACATGCTGGTAAGCATCTCGGCCAGCGCGATGCCACCGGCCACGCCAGCCGCTGTCTGGAGCGCGCCAGCCATAAAACCGCCGCCGCGAGTAGCCGGCGCTGGCGCCCGAGAGTAATCCTGCGCCGGCGGCTGTTGCGGCTGGGCATTCCAGCTGTTGTCAGGCTGCGGGTTACTTTTCCCGCCACCAAACAGGCCGCCGAGGAAACTGCCGCCCGTCGAGGGTTTGCTTTTTTGCGCGGCTAATTCGCTTTCCAGCTCCTGAACCCTGGACTGCAGGCGTTTCAGCGCCGCTTCCTGAATCAAAATCGATTGCGCCATATAGTAGGGGGCCGCAGGCTGCTGTCTGACGAATTCAGCGATCTGACGCTCCGCATCTGCATCCCGTTGGCTGTTTTGTTGTCCGGCCTGTTTAAGACGCTCGAAAAGGCCGTTGATAAGCTGCTGTTCTTCATATTGCATGACAATAACCTTCCGCTCTCCGGGGTGGATACCAACCAGTTTATCAGCGGCGGCAACCTGTGTCTGACCAGTGAAATGTTTGTTTAAGATTGGTTGCAGGTTATCTGAAA